>QHXD01000571.1 GCA_003223895.1 Acidobacteriota bacterium | reverse complement strand
CCTCCGAAGCGGCGCAGACGGGGTGGTCATTATGGTAAATGTTGACGTTGTAACGTTATCCGGGACTGACCACCCCTTCTGCACCTTCATAAGGAGGCTTCGCAGCATCTTTATTGATGGCGCAGCCACCCCTCCTCTCCGAGGAGGGGAACACCCTTTCCTGCAATTCATTCACACCTTCTGAGCCCGGGGTTTTCTGTAGACACGTGCCAAAACGACACTTCTGTAGCGGCGGTCTATGACCGCCGGCAATACGACAAATTGCGAAATCGCCGGCGGTCATAGACCGCCGCTACAGCTTCAGGCCGTGATAGCGGGAATTTTCCTTCTTGCGGCAGCGGCGCGATCGGCAATGTATTTGTAGCCTTTCTTCAATGCCTCTGTCTCCAGAGCTTCCAGCCGCAGGCGTCCTGCCTGCAAGCGGCCGGCGGCGACTTCAACTGCTGCGAGCGCAAGGCGGCCTTCGAGCTCGAGCTGAATTAACCGTCCGTTGCGCGCTTCTCTGATGACTTGCTCGAGATCCTTCAGCGATTTCGCTGTTTCGCCCCGGGCTGCACGGATGGATGCGCCTGTTATCGCTACGGAAAGCCGCACACTGCGATCGCTGCTTTTCATCGAAAGTTCTTCCGCGCGCTGGATCGCCTCAGCGGACTCGGCATACTTCTCTCGATCGAGAAGCGATCGCGCCAACACAGCCATTGCGGATGCCTCATCGTCCGGTCGATTTGCAAGCCTGAACTCGTCAGAAGCGGCCTTCGCCGCGGTTTCGGCGGATGCCGGATCACCCTCGTAGAGTGAAGTCTGCGCCAGGGCGAGCTGGCTCTCGCCGACGCTTCCCTTCTCACCAAGCTGCTTCCGCAGTGCCAGCGCCTGTTCATACTTTTGCCGGGCTGGAGCAAGGTCACCATCGATCAAATGCAGGTCGCCCACCCAGTTCCTCAAACGTGGCGCGCGATTCGTCGTACAGATCGTGGGCTCGCGCAAGATCGCCCTCTTCCGACACAAGATCGCCGAGGTTGCTCAGCACCGTGGCGACCGCATTTCTGTCCTGGATTTCCCGGAACACCGGCAGCGCCGCCTGATACATGTCTCTCGCGCCTTGTGGATTCTCCATCAGACTCAGCATATTGGCGAGGTTATTGCACGACATGCCTTCGCCCGCGCGATCACCGATTTCGCGGCGAATCGCAAGAGCCTGCTCGTGCATTGCTTTTGCATTCCGGAAATCGCCGCGGTTTCGCAACACGGTGCCGATAGACGTCAGCGCGGTTGCCGCTCCCTTTCGATCCCCAAGCTCACGATATATTTTGAGCGACTGCTGATAAATATTCTCCGCCTGTGTCAAATCGCCGGACTGCATTGCGACATAAGCCAGATTCGTTGATGCATTCACCGCATCCCAACGATCACCGGCCGCAATATACATTTCCCGGGCTTCTTCGAAGACCGTTCGCGCCTGGCTCAACTCCAAGATGAGCCAGAGCGCTGCCTTCGATCAGCTTTGCGCCCGCCACCAGAAGTTTTTCTCCGCGTTCTTTCCCCCTGGCGGCAGCGCGAGCGGAGATCGTCTGTTGACGTCTGAAATCGGAGAGCGCACCGGCGATGCGTGCTTCGGCAACGTCAATTCGCGGGTTATCACGATCAGGCGCGGGGAACTTTCGGAGCTTTTCAATCGTGGCCTGGCCGTCTTTTGCGTCACCAGCCGAGGTTAAAGCGCCGGCGAGACGCAGTCCGTAATCGAGATTGTCGGGAAAGAAGCCGAATAGTGTTCGATAGACTTCGGCGGCCTGGCTCCACTCGAGGGCTGCTTCTCTGGAGCGGCCTTGCACCAGAAGCTGGTCCTCCCGCCCGAGTTTGCTGGAAAGATCGAGCGCGATTTTGGATTGCTCGGATGCTTTCATCCGATAACCCAGCATGGACCAGGCCGTCGCGAGGGCGGCGTGCGCCAGGGCGTTTCGGCCATCCTCTGCAATGGCCTTTTCGAATGCGGCTCGCGCTCCCAGTGCGTCAAACACTCTCAGTCTTTCGAGCCCGTCCGCATAGAAGCGCGCAGCGTCGGGAGTTGCCGGCAGCGCGGCATGAACCACCTCCGTCTCTCCCGGCTCCAGTTTGCCAACACCGAGCTTCTCGCGTAATGCAGCGCCGCTGCGTGAGACCACTGCCAGGAGATCCGCCGAATACCCTTCTTCGCTGATCGTGGCCAGAAGGTTGCCATGCAGCGAATCTTGCACCCTGAGATCCATTCGAATCCGGGTGGGAGTTCCGTTCAACAGCACGTAGGACCCATAGACGATGACGTCTGCTCCGAGATAATTCCGGATGCGGGCCAGCGTATCCGAAGCAAAACTGCTGTACTCCGGCAGCGCAAGCTCGACGGACATGCGTGCTACGTTCTCTCCCGGAATGGCGCGCAGTTTCTCTCCCGCTGCCAGCTCCGTCGTGAGCATTTCGGCAAGCGCTGTCGAAAGCCACGCGGCATCGTCTTTTCCGGTGAGATTCTTGAAACCTAACACGGCAATCGATGGACGGGATTGGAATCCATCCGGGTTCCCTCTGTTTCGAATCGCGAACGCTCCTGCGAGCAGAGCTAAGAGCAGCACTACACCGACAACCGGCGCGACCCTGCGCTTCCTTTGGGCCGCGGCGGGAGGCGCAATTCCTGTTTCGCCCGTAAGCGTCTTAACGACGTCGTCCATGTTGTTGAAACGGCCGGCAGGGTCATGCGCAAGACACCGCAGAATGGCGGCTTCCCAGGTGGTGTCGAGTTCCGGAGCGTGGACACGGGGCGACGGTGGTGGTCCCTGCAACCGCTTCAGGGCAGCAGCCAGACCGGTTTCTCCAGGGAAAGGCAGGGTTCCAGCGACCATCTCGTACATCACAAGCCCGAATGCGTAGACGTCGGTGGCGGACGTGATCTTCCCATTTTCGAGCTGCTCGGGCGCCATATATGCGGGCGTCCCTAACACGTCGGCAGGGTTCGATAGGGTTGCCATGACTTCCTGCGCCGGCGCCGGCCTCGCAAGTCCGAAGTCCGTTACCACGGCGCGAAACTCCCGCCCGTCGTCATCGACGGGTGCGACCGGTGCCAGCATCACGTTCGAGCTCTTGAAATCGCGATGGATGACGCCCGCTTTGTGTGCGGCCGCCAGTCCAGCCGCCATCTGGCGAATGATCGGCAGGGCTTCGTCCGGGTTCATCCGGCCCTTGCTCAACCGCTCCCGGAGTGTCTGACCCTTGAGCAGCTCCATGGTCAGGAAGGTGATCTTCTCGGATCCCACCACGTCGTGAAATAGATCGAAAATTCGGCAGACGTTCGGGTGCGTCACCCTTCTCGCAAGGTGAACCTCTCGCTTGAAACGCGCCATCGCGGGCTCGGCCGCGGCAATCTGGGAACGGACGGTCTTCAGTGCCACGTGCTCATGCAGCTCCAGATCCTCGGCTTCATAAACGTCGCCCATCCCGCCTCTGGCGATGAACCTCACGATTCTGAAGCGGCCGGCCAGAAGCCGGCCGGCAGAAAGAGCAGGCGGGGCCGGCGCTCCGGAAACGCCGTCAGGCGCCGGGGGACGGAGGCGCGTTTCCATTTGCAGCGGGGAAATCGATTTCAGGTCGGCGACGAGGCTCCGGACCTCCTTATAACGATCGGGGCGTTCGCGATCGAGCAGCCGGCTCACAAGTTGAATGAACAGCGCCGGGAAATCATTGCGAAACTTTTCGATTGGCGCGATTGGCAAACCCGGAAACGGCGGTTGGCCGGTCGCTAATTCGTAAAGCAGATTTCCCAGGCCGTCGAGGTCTGACTGCTGTTCCCGCTCAAAGCTCGTATCACTCCGAGGACTGAAATCGGTGAGCTTCAGCATGCCGGCTTCGTTGAACATGACGTTCTCCGCCTTGAGACTCCCATGGCAGATGCCCTGCTCATGCGCGTACATCAAGGCGTCGGCAATCTGCTCGGCATAGGCGAGAATCTGGTCAGGCGGAAAGGCGTCGCCCACGGATTGCAGTGATCGGATGTGATCTTTGAGAGTGCCGCCGGAGAGATACTCGGTGACGGTAAACGCCTGCGTCCCGGCTCGGCCGCCGTCGCAAACGCCCGCCACGTGAGGATGTTTCAGTCCAGGAAGCCTTCCAGCATTCTTGATTTCGGTGGAATGGAAAAGCTTCACCGCAACCCAGCGCCTGGACTTGGGATCGAGCGCCTTGTACACCGTGCCCCGCGGCCCCTCACCGACGACCTCTAGAAGCTCGTAGCCGGAGAACGTCTGTATCCCCATTCGCGGCAAGATTATAACAAGGTGGGAATTTTTCCGACACGCAGCGAAAAAACAGTGAGGAAATGCGACAAAATCGACTCATCGCCCGTCAAAGACAATTCGGAAACCCCACAACCTAAAGTAGTGGTGAACGGAGCGTAGACTGCTAGTAGTACCCTGATGAAGAGCGCCTTGAGATTCCTGGTTTTCTGGATGGCCGTGGCCTGTCCTGTCTTTGGCCAGAGCAACCCCGTGCTGCAGGAGATTGTTCCAAACAGCGCGCGGGTGGGCTCCCCGGCGGTGGCGATCACAGCAACCGGAAGTGGTTTTACCAGCACATCTGTGGTCGTCGTCAATGGTGAATCACTGCCGACCACCGTCGTCAACTCGACGACCCTTCGAACCACCATCCCAGAA
Source organism: Acidobacteriota bacterium (assembly GCA_003223895.1). Taxonomy (GTDB): domain Bacteria; phylum Acidobacteriota; class Terriglobia; order 20CM-2-55-15; family 20CM-2-55-15; genus 20CM-2-55-15. The sequence continues at coordinate 2,493 of QHXD01000571.1, read as the reverse complement.
AATCGGCTGACCACGTCTGGCGCGCTTTCCATCAGCGTAGCCAACCAGGCCCCCTCAGGCATTTCTGGCACGGTGATATTTTCTGTGTATTCATCGGTCCCGCCATCGGTCACATCGGTAAATCCGGTTGGCGGTTTTCGTGGCGCGACGTTCACGGTGATAGTGACGGGATCGAATTTGATCGGCGCCCAGCTTGGATTCAGCGGGACCGGCATTTCTGCTGTTCCGCAGGCCGGAACAGCAACAAGGCTGCCCGTCCAGGTTTCGATCGCGCCGGATGCACCACTCGGTTCTCAGTCCTTCACAATTTCGACTCCAGCCGGTTACCGGTCCCTTTCATGACGTTCGACTCGACGCCGCAATGGTTCTGCTACTCGACGGACGTGTGTTGGTGGCGGGTGGAACTTCCGGCATGTCGGGTTCTATGACCGCTTCAGCAGAACTATTCGATCCTGCGACGGGCCAGTGGACACCGACAGGATCGATGAATCTGGCGCGCATCCGCGCTGTCGCCAGTCTTTTGCCGGATGGACGCGTACTCGTTGCAGGAGGCCACAACGACAACAATTTGTCTTCCGCTGAAATCTACGATCCGGCATCAGGCACATGGTCCGTGACCGGATTCATGGCGAGTCAAGGTGCCGCCGGAGCTCTGTTGCTGTCGAATGGACAAGTTCTGATTCAACACTTCTCCGGCCCCGATGAAGTCTTCGATCCAGTCAGCGGCCGCTTCACATTTGCGCCGGGCGGTCTTTCTTCCGCCGATGGTAAGTTGGTTTCGCTTCTCTCAGACGGACGCGTCTTGCTGCTCAGCGACAGTGGAACGAACAACAAAATCTACGATCCCGCAAGTGGATCCTTGTCAACTGCATTTTCCGTAGATCCCTACACTACAGCTGGTGCTCGGCTTCTGCCGGATGGTCGCGTGCTCATTCGTAGCACATACTTTAAATGGGTAGGCCAAATAAACCGTGCATATCTATTTAATGTCGCGGCCATCACAATCACGCCAGCGTCTCCGGAGATTGACGGTCCCGATGTGCTGCTTCCGTCGGGTCTGATTTTTATTGCCGGAGGCGTCGACTCGCAGGCAGCCAATCAGCAACCTATTCTCTACGACCCTTCGACAGACCAGATTATTGTCGTGCCTGCGATGGACCAACCCTTCGTAGCATCCAGTGTCCTCCTCAGTGATGGACGAGTTCTGGTCATCAGCCGTGACAGAACGAATTCCGGCAGCGGCTCAGCTGTCGTTTCGGAAATCTACTCGCCGGGGGCTTACAGCAATCCCGCTCCAGTTCTGACTTCGGTCACGTCCAGTAATCCTGCGTCCGATTCAGATTTCATCACGCTGGATATTCGCGGAAACTCGTTCCTTTCAAACACTGCTGTAAACGTCGGGTCAACCCGGCTCGTGACTATTTATCTGGGGGCGCGGCGCATTGTGGCGTTCGTTCCACCTTCATTACGCGCGGCGCTGACCTCCAGTGGGGTTACTGTTACGAATCCTGCGCCGGCCGGAGGCACAACGGATCCCGTGCGTGTCGGATTCGTCGCGCCTCCACCGGTGATCACATCGATCAGCCCGAACGCCGCAGTTCGCGGGTCGCAGTTTACGGCAGTAGTATCGGGCCAGAATATCGGAGATCCAACGTCGGTAACCTTCACCGGAACGGGCGTAACCGGAACGATTCAATCCGCAGGCAGTTCTACGACTCTGATCCTGAGCGTGCAAGTCGCCGCGGGTGCGGCCCTGGGAACTCGATCTCTCACAATCGTGACTCCGAGCGGGTCTGTAACGTTGGACGCGGCCCTGCGAATCCAAAGCGCCTCTGCGCCGTCCACTGCTCCCATGCCGATCACCGAAGTCGAGACGGGCGCTATTCGTAATGGTTATGCCGTGATTACACCGCTTTCGGGAAGCGTAGCGCCGGTCTCCACGCTGACGTACGGCATGGTCCGGGATGGCGCCGTTCAGTCCCACGGGTCCATTCTTCCTACGCCACTGACGACGGAAACGTCTTTCCTCGTGGACGTGGTTCAAACCATCAGCCGCAATCTGGGTATCGCGATTGCGAACTCGAGCGGTACGGCAGCATCCATTGTAATGACATTGCGGGTCGACGATGGCACGGCGGTGGGAGCGCCCGTCACTCTATCGATTCAGGGCCGCCAACAACTCGCGCGATTCGTGACCGAACTTTTTCCATCGAGCGCTATTGGTGCGGCGTTTCGCGGCAATGTGACGATTCAAAGCTCGATACCGGTCTCGATTGTGGGTATTCATTTCTCCGGTATCGAATTCAGCACTGTGCCTGTTCCGGTAGCGAGCGCTCCTCTGTCTGCCACAAGCCCTGTGATCTTTCCTCAATTCGCGATGTCGGGAGGCTGGGCAACGACGCTGAGCCTGTTGAATACATCGTCCGGCGCTATCAGCGGTCGCGTCGACATCTTCGACACCAATGGCAACCCCATGACTGTCACGCTGAATGG
>QHXD01000570.1:11825-12415 GCA_003223895.1 Acidobacteriota bacterium | reverse complement strand
CGAGCAGGTCCACAACTTCTTTGTTGCCCCAGTCCGCAAAGATCGCCTTCTGATAAGCGCTGCCACGCCCTGAGCTGCCGCGGTAATTCACCGAGATCACGACGTAGCCGTTCGCGGCGAACCATTGCCGATCGAAGCTGAAGCTGTGCGCATCCTGTCCATTCGGTCCGCCGTGAACGTAAAGAATCATCGGATATTTTCGACCCGCGACAAACGATGCGGGTTTCACGACGATGCCATGAACCTCCGTTCCGTCCTTGCTCTTCGATGTGAAGTCCTCGGTTGTTCCAAGTTGCAGTTCGCCAAAGAGCGCATCGTTCTGATGCGTGAGCGGCCGGAGCGTCCCGTTTTCGAACGCGTATGCCTCGTCGGCTTCCGTGGGTGTGGTGGACAGCACGGCGAGCGAGGCATCGTCGCGGCGTGACAAGTTCGTTATCACCCGCAAACCCGTTGTGAGCTTTTCAACTTTTCCTCCGGTTGCAGCGACTTTGGCGACGTAGGTGATGCGATCGTCAGCGACGACGAAGAGCAAGTTGCGGCTGTCGGAGCTCCAAACGATACCGCCCGACACTGGTCGATCAAGAGCGGCC
>QHXD01000570.1:11226-11809 GCA_003223895.1 Acidobacteriota bacterium | reverse complement strand
CCTTGCAGGTAAGCGATCCACTTTCCATCCGGACTCCATGAGGGCCTTCCGCCATCGCTCCCAGCGTAGGTGGTTAATTGACGCGGCTGAGCACCGGGCTTGGCCTCGATCACATAGACGTTCGTGTCATCGTTGCGATCCGGGTCCGGCGTGCGATTGCTGATAAACGCGACAAAGCGGCCGTCGGGAGACCACGCGGGCGCCTGTTCGTCAAAGCGCCCGCCGGTCAAAGCCTCGGCTTTGCCTGTATCCACATCGAAGAGTGACAGGTGCGAGTGGAGCGGTTGGAGATAGCCTTCGCGATCCTGCTTGAAGTGGTAACGATCAATCACGATCGGCGATGCTGTCTTACGCTTCCAGCCGTCCTTCTTTTCCGGCTCCTCGTTCGGATCGGGATCCTTCGCAACAAGCACGAGCCGCCTGGCGTCTGGTGACCAGGCGAAATCCGACACGCCACCTTTGATGTTGGTCAGTTCCTGTGCCTCGCCGCCCGCGCGGTTGAGCAGCCACACTTGAGCGCCTTGCTTCTTTTGCGTTTCGTCACCACGCGTGGTCAGGAATGCGAGATATTTGTTGTCGGTAC
>QHXD01000570.1:5042-11111 GCA_003223895.1 Acidobacteriota bacterium | reverse complement strand
GTCTTTTTCGGCATCGACCGTCCCGACCGTGTAAGCAACCCACTTCCCATCCGGCGACACCTGCGGATCCCCAACCGCCTTGATCTTCGCCAGATCATCCAGCCCAATCGGTCGCTTCCCGGACTGCGCTTCGACCGAGCCCGCAATCAGCAAACACACAATCGCAACCTTGAAGCCTCGCATGATGGAAACCTCCGCACCACCGTGATTCCGGTGTCGCAGTTTACATCCGCTTCAGAGTTTCTTCCAGACTGAGGCTGTTTTGGTTGTTTTGTTTTTGACCGCGTGAAAGGGCTTGTGATAAGAGCAATCGCAAAGACAATCGCCAGGAGCTACACCAATGAACAGAATTCGAGTCGCGACATTCTTATTTGGAGCGTTGTTCGTAGTCGTACCCTTGCTCGTGGAAGCACATCATTCGGGTGTAATGTTCGACAGCACGAAGGAGATTACCGTGGAAGGTACGGTTAAGGAATTTCAATATACTAATCCGCATTCCTGGCTGCTGGTGGATGTGACCAACAAGGACGGCTCAGTGACGACGTGGGGTTTCGAGGCGGAAGGGCCGACCACCCTGATGCAACGGAGGATTCGCCCCAGCGATTTTCCTTTTGGCACGAAAGTGACTATCACTGGAAACCCCATGAAAGACGGACGGCCCGGCGCTACCTGGATCAAAGCAGTCCGGGCAGACGGTAAGGCCTTCTATCCTCGAGGCCAGGCCCCGCAGCAATAAGAATGGAGGATCCAGCTATGACACGTATTAAAAAATTGCCCGCACTTCTATTATTGATCGTGGCTACGTCAACTATTGTTGCGGCCCAGACCCGGACCCAGGCCCAAACCGAATGGCAACGCATGTTCGACATGGGTCTCAAGTACGGGACAGCGTTGGAGCTGTATGCGGCGCTGAAATCAGCCGCCCACGGCGGACTACAATCGCCGCCTTTCGCCCGGTTGCCGGATTGGTCTGGGTTGTGGACCGCCTCCGGCGGCGGTTCATTCTTTGGTCTCGGACCTACCGGCGTATCTCCCAAGCTGACGCCCGCGGCCGCCGCGGCATTGAACAAGGGAAAGGAGCTTGACGCCAACGGCATCTCGTATGACGAGAATCTAAGCGAATGCGGTCCTCCGGGCTTCCCCCGCTGGTTGGTCATTCCCTTCCTCCGGGAATTCATCGTGCGACCGGAGCAGACATGGTTATCTTCTGAGACGGTCAACAACGTCCGCCGGATCTACACGGATGGACGGAATCACCCACCTGTGGAGGATAGATTTCCGTTGTATTACGGCGATTCCATCGGCTTCTGGGACGACCAGAAGCTTGTGATACATACCAATCAGCTCATGAAGCGCTCGATGGGCCGGAATGAGCCCGAGCAGAGTGAGCAGATGGAGACCGTGGAGATATGGGAAAAGACCGATGCCCGCACGATTGAGGCTAAGGTTTGGATCTATGATCCAGCGCTCTACGTCGAGCCGTGGTACCTGACGCGGCGGTACACGCAGGTGGCTAACACGGACAAGAGCGTTCGGATGAATTACTGGCACTGCGGCGAGAACCCCAACAATGACGTTTACAAGACTCCGGACGGGAGTACTCAGTTCCGGGAATTTACATTCTCTCCGAAGGACAAGCGCTGACGACCTGTTGGCCAAAAGGAAAACATCGGCGGTCTGCACGTAGCCGTGGGCTTCATGCCCGCGTTCAAACACAATTAAAGAATTCTTCTGGCGGTATTTGAACGCGGGCATAAAGCCCGCGGCTACGTGCTAAACCCAACTTGATTTCATCATTCGGGACTTCCCACGTGAATCAGGAGTTCGCCGGACGCCGTGACTTCGGCGCGATCCTCCGCAAACAGAGCCGTGGTGCTGGCGTACTCCTGGATGATCGCGGGTCCTTCGATTTGTTCCCTGGATGCGAGCGATTCCCTGCGGTACACGGGACAATCAATGGGCTCACCGTCGAAAATGACGGCTCGTTTTCCGACGAGAGCGGGACCTTCACGCTGGGAGGGCGCAGGCAGCACATCCACGGCGCGGGGGGCAATAGCAACCAGGTGCGCGTTCACGATCTCCAGTGCGAGATCCGCATCGTGATAGCCGAAACGAGTTTGATGCAGCTGGTGAAACGCGTTGCGGACGGTTGCCCGGTAATCCTCGGCATAACGGGTGGGATCGACAGCGATCGGCAATGAGAAGTCCTGACCCCTGTAGCGCACCTCCAGAGAGTGACGCATGCGGACGTCGACATCGCCCAACCGGTCCCGCGCCAGCATCTCCATCTCGGCGGCAATCCGCCCCAGTTCCCGGAAGTCTGTTCCGTCCAGTGCGCGATAGTACGTCCGGACAAAATCGTGCCGTGGCTCGGCCACGAGCATTCCGGCGGCGGAAAACTGCGCTGGAAAATTCGGAACCACCACGAGCGGGATGTGAAGGGATCGCGCAACCTCGGCAGCATGAAGGGGGCCGGCGCCGCCAAACGCGATCATGACGAAATCGCGCGGATCGTAGCCCCGTTCGACGGACACCTGACGCACCGCCAGCGACATGTTCATGACCGCGATCTTGACGATGGCGAGGGCAGCCTGGGTTTCCGAGAGTCCGAGAGGCTGCGCAACAGATCGGTGGATTGCTTCGCGCGCAGCCCCCACGTCCAGCGGTATCTCCCCACCGAGAAACTGTGCCGGATCCAGACGCCCCAGCAGAAGGTTGGCGTCGGTGACTGTGGCCTCGGTTCCACCCTTGCCATAGCAGGCAGGACCGGGATCGGCCCCGGCGCTCACAGGGCCAACCTTGAGCGATCCCGTGTGGTCCACTCTTGCGATACTGCCGCCGCCGGAACCAACTTCCACGGTGTCCACCACGGGGAGCATCATCGGCTGTCCGAAGGCGTAGCCGCCGATGTGGTAGCCGTGCGACATTTGCGGTTCGCCGTCGCGTGCAAGATTGGCTTTCGCGGTCGTGCCCCCCATGTCGAAACCAATTACATTGGTGTATCCAAGCGCGACTCCGGTTCGTGCCGCGGCGATGAACCCACCCACCGGGCCGGACTCGAGCATCGCAACGGGCAGACGCCTGGCCACCGGCGGAGACATCACACCGCCGTTCGATTGCATGATCCAAAAACTGCCGGCGAAACCCTCTTCCTGGAGCATTCGCTCCAGCCCTTCCAGATAAGCGCTCACCCTGGCACCGATGTAAGAGTTCAACACGGTTGTCGAAATACGTTCGTATTCGCCGTACTCGCGAAGGATTTCATGCGAAATGCTGCGGTAGGTTTTCGAATTCAACAATTGGATTGTTCCACGAGTGCAGGAAACACACGGCCACTGCTTCTACGCCGCTGTCGTTCACCTGCCGGGCGATTGTTTCCGCCTGCGGGACATTCAGGGGAGTGTGAACTTCGCCGGTAGCGAGCAGCCGTTCCTCGACTTCGAACGTGAGATGTCGTGGGACCAGCGGTTCAGGACGTTTGAACCAGATATCGTACGCATCGGGGCGATTGCCTCGGCCAATCTTGTATACGTCCCGCGTGCCCCTGGTGACGATGAGCGCGGTACGGGCGCCTTTGCGTTCCAATACGGTGTTGATCGCGACAGTGGACCCATGCACAAAGGCATCGATCGCATTCACACTCACACCGGCTTTCTCGAGGCATTCGCGAATTCCCTGCTCCAGGCGTGCGGGAGTGGTCGGGCTTTTGGAACTCAGCAGCCGGCCGGTCGCTGAGTCATAGCCCAGGAAATCGGTGAATGTTCCCCCAATATCAACTGCGGCGATGAGTGGCAATAGATACTCTCCTATAGGTACAAACAGATTTTGAAATTGGACGAATCCTGCACCTCAAATCCGAGATCCGAAATATCAAATTGAACTACCTGAGCCGCGCGCTGTCTTGATAGAGGCCGCGATGATCCAGCAGAGTTCCTGATTTTCCGCGATAATCGCGGCCATTTTCTCGCGAGAAAAGAGATTATTGGCAACAATTTGTTCTAGCCATGACTTGGTCTCGTTTAGTTCTTTGAGTACGATTCGAAGCTTGTGGATAAAGTCGGCCCGGCTCTCGGCGTCCCTGGCTTCAGCATAGTTGGGTGCCGCCGCAAGACCGGAGCGGATTAGCTGCTGAGATATATAGCGACCTTCGTCGGTTCTTGGAAGCATCTTGGCGACGCGAGTAGTGCGGGCGCCGAAGTTGGTCAGTCGGCACTGGATCTCCTCGGCTTTTTTCGGGTTGGCCGCCATGGGGCCGACAAATGCACGTTCGATTCCCGTCGTCGGTCCAATTCGAGATTTCGGATTTCCGATTTGAGATGCGGGATTCGTCCAATTTCAAAATTTCCTAGCCCGGGCCCGTTCTCCACGAATCGAATCGCGCTTCGACGGCGCTCAGCGCCTGAGTGCAAAGAACGCCCAGAACAACGATCACCACCACAGAAGCGATCATGTCGGTGGTTTTCAGCAACGCGCCATAGTAAGCGATGCTGAACCCAAGCCCCGCGGTGGCCCCGAAAAGTTCGCCGACCACCACGCCCATCAGTGCCCGCCCGATTCCCAGGCGAAGGCCCGCAATCACCATCGGCACCGAGGCCGGCAGCACGACTTTCCACAATAGATCGCGCTCGCTGGCTCCGAAGGATCGCGCGGCGCGAAGCAATCCAGGATTGACGCTCTGAATTCCCCTCAAGGTGTTGGCGGCAATTTGAGTGACCGAGAGCAAAAACGTAATCGCGATAACGGTGGGGACCCCGAGGCCGAACCAGAGGACGAAGATCGGATAAAAAGCAATCAGCGGTGCCGAATACAGGAACCACAGAAACGGATCCACGACATACTCCACAATGCGGAATCGGCCTGCCAAAGCTCCCGCCAGAATCCCCACCACCACCGACGCGCCATAGCCGATGGCAAATTCGCGGAGGCTCACCTCGAGGTTATTCCACAGCTCGCCGGATCGCGCGGCGCGGCTCAGACTGTCCGCGATCGCGGAGGGCTGCGAGATGAAGAACGGATTGGCCCAACCCAGCCGCACCACGGATTCCCATACCAGCAGGATGGCCGCGAATGACACGATCCCCAGAAGCACAGGAGCGGACCTCCAACCGGAGATACTCATCATTTTATTAATGGCTGCGCCCTATCGGGCTTGCATTCGCAGCCGCTCATTTTATTAATGGCTGCGCCCTATCGGGCTTGCATTCGCAGCCGCTCATTTTATTAATGGCTGCGCCCTATCGGGCTTGCATTCGCAGCCGCTCATTTTCCCGCTGTCCACAATTTTTCTTCCAGCGCTCGCACGGCCCACGTAGCCGTAAATCCGAACACGGAAACCAGCAACACGTTGAAGAGCAGGTAATCGGTTCGGAATTCCGAACCGTAAAGCATGATCTTGTTACCCACGCCCGCCTGCGACTGATACATCTCCGCGACCACAACACCCAACACCGCGCGGCTCACTCCTAAACGGATGCCCATGACCACACCGGGAAGCGACGCGGGCAGGATGACTTTGACAAACACGTCCCATTCCCGCGCACAGAAGGATCGCGCCGCAGTCACCCAGGAACGCTCTACCCCGCGCACACCCGCCATGCTGTTTACAAGAATCGGGATGACTCCGCCGACGAACGCGACCGCGATCTTCGATTGCATTCCAATTCCAAGCCAGACTATGAAGATCGGGAGCAGCGCGAGGTGAGGTGTCGCGTAAATCGCCATGATCGGCGGATCCAAGAGATACCGCAGCACCGGGAATCTGCCCAGCAGCAACCCCAGGGGCACCCCGAATCCGACGGCCAGAGCAAATCCAATGGCAAATTCCGACAGGCTCACGGAGACGTCGTGGAGGAAGTCGCCGCTCGGTACGATCACCAGACTGGCGGCAAACACACGGCTGGGCTGGCTGGTAAAGGTTGGGTCCACCATGCCGGCGCGCGGCGCGATTTCCCAGATACCCAGGAACACGAGCACCGCAATAGTAGAGACCAATACTCGATACTTCGACGAGGGGATCGGCATATTTCACTTACCCTCGAGCGAAGACATTTCGAAATTGGACGAATCATG
>QHXD01000570.1:0-5005 GCA_003223895.1 Acidobacteriota bacterium | reverse complement strand
GTAATCCGCGTAATTCGCGGCTATTTCCCCATGATTCGTCCAATTTCAAAATCTCCTCTCCTGAGTGCACGACTGCTCAACCTTTCCCATGAGGCACGCGCGGATATGCCGGCGATACTCGATAAAGAGCTCGGAATCCATCGTCTCGATGGTGCGCGGCCGTGGCAGGTCCACGGTGATGATTTCGCTGATGCGGCCGGGATTCCTGGCCATCACCACGATCTGATCTGCGAGAAAAATCGCTTCGTCGATGCCGTGGGTAACAAACAGGGCCGTTTTCTTGTTCTGCTCCCAGATGGCGAGCAGCTCGCTTCCCATCTCATCCCGCGTCTGGGCGTCGAGGGATCCGAAAGGCTCATCCAATAACAGGATCTCCGGATCGACGGCCAGGGCGCGCGCAATGCCGACCCGCTGCTGCATGCCGCCGGAGAGCTGGTGCGGATGGTAATGCTCGAATCCCTTGAGACCCACCAGCTCCACATAGCGCCTCGCCCGCGCTGTGAGATCCTCTCCGCTCCAGCGCTGCAGTTCCAGGCCGAAACGGACGTTATCCAGCACCGTCCGCCAGGGCATCAGCGCAAAATCCTGAAACACGACCGCGCGATCGCGCCCCGGACCCGAAACCGGCTGTCCGTTGACCAGAACGCGTCCGCCGGCAGGCTGCACCAGGCCGGCTATCGCCAGAAGCAAACTGCTTTTCCCGCAGCCGCTGGGACCTACTATGGTGACGAAGGTTCCACGCGCGATATCCAGGTTTGCGCTGGAGACTGCGATCAATGTCCCCGCCGCCTTGGGCTTCTGGTAGGCGACAGTCAGGCCTTCGACGCGAATATGCGATGCGGCCGCGCTTCCCTGGTTTTGTAGCATGGCCGGCTCTAGAACGATGCGAGTCTCCATTGACTGTAGGTGTCCACGTAAGTCGGGATCCAGAATCTGGTGAGCGGCCAGCGCTCTTTATAGCGGCCCGTCTTGATACCCATATCGAAGAAGACATCGAGGGACCTGGGGTCCGGTAAGCGGCCGTCCTCCCAAATGTAATCGATCACATTCGTGTAGGTGCGCTCGACATACTTCGGATCGACCTGGAGATGCTTGATCAAGGATTGTTCCGCGCGCTGCTTGTCCTGCTTGGCCAGACGCACAGCATGGGTGTGACCAAGGAGCAGAGCCTTCACTGTATTTGGATGGCTGGCCAGGAACGACTCCGTTGCGAAGAAGAGGTGTTGTGTGCGAAGAAGAGGTGTTGTGGATAGTCGTCGGACAATTGTTTCTGCGAATAGATGAGGTTGTAACCCCGCTCGGCGGCCCGAAATTTCTCGGGCGTCGAAAAGATGCTGATGTCGAGTTGTCCGGCCTGCATGGCCGCCAGCCGGGTCGAGGGCGGGCCCGCCTGGATGATCTGCACATCCTTGGGGTCGATACCGTTCACCGTCAGCGCATACCGGGTGATGAAATCGCTGGAGGTGCCATATTGCGTGATGCCGATGCGCTTTCCCTTCGCCTCGGCGAGGCTCTTGATCGAAGACACGGCATACCAGTCGAAATCGGGAATGGTGAAGCCGGCATAGAAAGCCTTCAGCGGCTGACCCGCATCGATCCCTGTAGTGATTTCAGCGAGCGCAACGACTCCTACGTCTACCGATCCCGAAACGAGCGCTTTGATCAGATCCGACCCGCCCCGAAATTCCACCAGATCGGCCTGGATGCCTTGCTTTGCGAATGTCCCCTCATCAACCGCCACGTACAACGGCAGGTAGGTCGCCGCCGGCACGGATAGCCCAATTGTTAAATGCGGTTTCTCCAGAGCTGATCCGGTTGACGGCGTGCGGGCCGGCGCCCCGCCGCAACCGGCGAGTATCGCTACCGCCAGCGACGCAACGGACACGGAAAGCCGTATTCCTCTTCTCATGGTCGAGAGAATTTCACGGAACCGTGACTGTTTGCAATGAAAACGACCTCTCCGGCCTAACAGGCTGCGGAAAACGTTCCGAGAAGGCAAACTGCACTGTAGCGGCGGTCTATGACCGCCGGTATTTCTAGAAGCAGCTGTGAATGAATTCGCCGAGTGTATTCCCCTCCTCAAAGAGGAGGGGTGGCTGCGCCATCAATAAAAATGTTGCGAAGCCACCTTTAAAAGGCGCAGACGGGGTGGTCGCTCACGCACCATGTTTCAAAACGCATTCCGCAACGTAACTTGTGAGCGACCACCCCGTCCGTGCCATTTCGGAACGGGTCCTTTTTCTTGATGGCACGGCCACCCCTCCTTCATAAGGAGGGGAATGCGGCCTGACCTGCAATTCATTCACACCTTCGTAGAGCGCCGCTACAGTTGCTCGATCCAAATTTTTTCCGGAGTCTGCCAAGCTGGCGATACTATAGCTACGTGAAGCAGATGAAGCGATGGATCATTCATTTTACGGCCTTGTGGGCATTGGGCATCATGGCAGCATGCGCAGGAAACAGTGCCAGGACACCGCCGCAAGGACGGCCCGAAACGGAAACGAGGGAAACCACGCTGAAGTCCGGATTGAAGTATTTGGACCTCGTTGTCGGTGGCGGCCGCGAAGTCGCTAAAGGAGACACTGTCGACGTTCAATACTCGGGCTGGACTTACGAGAATGGCAAGCGCGGCAAGCTGTTCGATACGTCTATGGGCCAGCGGCCTTTCACCGTCACCATCGGCCTGACCCGTGTAAGCTGGACCGAAGGCCTCGCAGGCATGAAGGTCGGTGGAAAGCGGAAGCTGATTATCCCACCCGATCCGAGTTACGGCTCCCCGGGTGAGGTCTCGGGCGGCCGGCCGATTGTTCGTTCAGATTTCGTATTCGAGTATGAGGTCGAATTGTTGGATATTCCCGGCCACTTTGACCTGGGCGGGTCATGTGCTCTGGCCGGTGTATATCGCCGGTTGGCTTTGACGGGAAAACAGCAGGAGGACTTCCGGAGGACCGGCAACTGGAATGCCCTGATCGATGGAGCAAGGCAGGATGTTCGCGGCGACTGTTCGGTTCCCTATCGCTGGGAAAAGTTGTTCATCGCTCTAGTCAATGGACATCGCTACCATGAAGCTCTTCAGGTTCTCAACGACATGGCCATGCGCCGCTTCCCATTGCCGCATGCAATCTTAGCCACGGCCGATCCTGATTTTCTCGCCGCAGAAGAATTCAAAACCAGCGAGTTTGGAATCGAATACGCCGCGACCGAGACTGAAATCCAACAGAACATGCGCCTCGCTGAGAGCAAATTGTCGTCAATGGACGAGAAGGATCGGCCGCCGACTCCGTACCGCGCAGCCGGTGCGTGTCCCTTTGAGTGCTGCAGGTATCGGGAATGGACGACGCGATCCGCTGTTCAACTGCTGGCGTCCATCGGTTCCGCGACGTTCGTGGCTGAGATTCCCGCGGGCGCTCGCGTTGACGGCGTGACCGGCGAGGTTTGGCTCGAGCCGCAACCCTACGCCGTTCTCAGGGACAACGGCCTCCTGAAAGCCGGCGATGTGATTTTCTTTCTCGATAATCTGGGCGAAGGCCACGTGAATTACTGGTACAACGGGAGCCTCAATCCCGAATTGGAACTCCATGACGGCCTCTACTCTTACACGTACGAGAATTGTCAGGCCAATCACGTCGTCGCCGGAGCATGCTCCTTGAGGAAGCTGCACCCCGAAAAGAAGTTCCTGAATGAATGGTGGGTCAAGATCAGAACCTCTGACGGGAAAGAAGGCTGGGTATTGAATAAAGGCCAGTTCAGCAACACGGATGCATGTGGATAGCCGGCGATTACCGCGCCTCGGCGATCGTCATAACCCTCAACACCCATTCGTCAGGGTCCAGGGCGACATCCTGCGGTTTCGCATCGAGCTTGAAGCTGAACGTTTGCTCGTGCTGGCCGACTTGAATGACTTCACGTTGGGATTTGTTTCCGACTTTGAATTCGATATCGAGCGGCATGCGGAAGATTGTTGGTGATTGTTTCTGCGTGACGCGCAGCGTCAATTCTTTTGCCGTTTCGTTCCAATTCCATGACGCATCGTAGATCGGGTAACCCGGCTCGAAAATCCACTGCTTGAAGAACCAGTCGAGCGGATGGCCGTAGTGGAATTCCATCACCTTCCGGAAGTCGTCTGTGAGCGCGTTGCGGTCGCGAAATAATCCCGAATGCCCGCAAAAAAAGTTTCGTCGCCCATCAGGTGGCGGAGCATGTGCAGCACCCATCCACCTTTTTCGTAATTGTTCTTGTTGAGCAGCTTCATCAAATCCGTGATGCTGGGATCGTAGATCGGACGAGGATCACCAGAGTAATCTTTCAGGTAAGCTTCTTTATCCTTTGACAGCAGCGTGACGAACCTGTCGCGGCCGTCGGCTCGCTCGAAAAACAGATGACCGAAGTAGGTCGCAAAGCCCTCACTTAGCCAAAGATGATGCCAGTCGGATTCCGTGACGGAATCGCCGAACCATTGGTGGGCGACTTCATGGGCGTTGGTATCTTCGCTGAACCCGTTTTGGGCCAGAAAGATGTTGCTGGAATTCTCCATCCCGCCGTAGCGCGTTGACGATTGGACCAGCGCCAACTTCTCGTAAGGAAACGGCCCGACCAGATCCGAGAAAAATTCAGTGATCTGTTTCAGCCGCCCGTAACCTTTCAATCCTCTTTCACGATCTTTCGGAAACAGGTAATAAGAAAGCTCAACGTTATCGCCGTAGCGCTCGGCGGCGCCAACGTTAGTCGGAATCGGTTTCGCCTCGCTCCAATGACTCAGTTCATTTCCGTTTTGCAGGTTGGTCTTTTCGATCAGCTTTCCATTTGCAATAACTCCCCAATGGGTGGGAGCTGTGACAAAGAATTCCACGGTCGCTTTATCGTAAGGGTGGTCAATCGAAGGGAACCAGTAATGCGCGCGGTTGGGCCAGTTATCGGCGAAAACCGAAAAGTCGCCAAACTTGTTTTTGCCCATGATCAAACCGTCGGACGGCCGCCCGTGATATTCGATTTCCAGCCAGCAACG
>QHXD01000569.1 GCA_003223895.1 Acidobacteriota bacterium | reverse complement strand
CCGGAACCCATTGGTGACGTTGTAGGCCTCAGCGCGAAACTCCAGCCTTTGTCTTTCGCCAATCTGAAATACTTTCGCGAGCGCCGCATCGAACTGCCAGGTGCCCGGACCTTGAACGTTTGCGCGGCCCATGTTTCCGAGCGTACCAATGGCCGGCAGCACGAACGCTGCCGGATTCAGATAATTGGTAAGGGGACGGCCGGACTTGTCGCCATAGGGGTCAATTAATGTTTGAGTCACTCGTTGGTTAGGGATGCCCGTCAACGCGCGATCGACACCGCTGATCACGGTCAGGAAGGCGCCTGAGGATTTTCTGTAGATTCCCGAGACCCTCCAACCTCCAGTCACGGCGCGCAACGCACGATTGGCGAATTGCGGCGTTTCCGCGATTGCTGCCAAATTGAAGATGTGCCGCCGGTCCGAATCGCAATTGCCGCGATCAAAATCCCGATTGCCGGGATCCACGTAGCTCTCGCCAAAGACTGGACCGATGCCGTTGGTGTCGCCATTGTCGCCGATGCAATGAGACCAGGTGTAATTCCCGCTGACGGTTATCCCACGGCCGGCGCGACGCTGAATGGAAAGCAACAGGCCGTGGTAGCTCTGCGTGCCTCCGGCGTCAAACTCATCCAGGATCCCGATAGAATCCTGCGGCCTCTCCAGAATCAATCGACGGCGCTGATTCACACTGACGGTTGAAGAGCATGGGTTAAACGTAATCCCATTTAACGTGCACGGGCCACCGGGAATAAAGACGGCCGGATTGAGCGGCTTCTGAACCCACATGTGCACTACCTGGCTTCCCAAATAGGTAGCGGACACGAGCCAGTCGGTCTTCGCCTGTCTTTGGATGCTAAGGTTCCACGACGAGACATAGGGCATACGGATGTTGTAGGGAGTGGACTCATATGATCCGAGCAGCGGAAACAGCGCATTTTGGTCAAACTTGAGCGGGAATGGATTTCCGCCGGGAAAGCCTTGCCACGGATTGTCCAGGCCGCCCGCAGGACCATTTACGGTTACGGTCGTGCCCCAGGGCGGTGCAAAGCCCGCGTTGATGCGCCATTGCAACGGAAGATAATTGTATGCGAGCCCGTATGAGGCTCGAACCGACGTCCGGCCATCACCGTTCACATCCCATCCCAATCCGACGCGCGGCCCAAAATTCGACCATCGTTTGTTGACGCCGGATTTGTCTGGGAAGCCGGGATCGCCCGGGTAGTAGAAACCCGCAGGTGCGTTTCTAAACACCGTACTCTTGATGCCTTGTCGAAACCGTTCGATGTCGAAATTGTAGACTCTGCCGTTTGTACTCACCTGCGGAAGAAATGGCTCCCACCGCAGGCCATAGTTGATGGTTACTCGCGGAACGACTTTCCAGTTGTCCTCGGCATACAACCCGACAAACGACTGCTTGCTATAAAGCGCATTGGGGGTGGACTGCGTGAAAGAGTTTAATTGGCCCAGCAAAAAGTCACTCATCCCCAGGCCCGTAAACGTGCCATTGAAGCTATAGGAACCTGCAGAATTCGAATTCGCGTTGCTGTTGGATCTTCCGTGCACCAGGTTCGCACCGAAAGATATCTGGTGCAAGCCACGAAGAATGCTCACGTCGTCGGCAAGCTGGTAACTCGTGGTTCTCACGGTACCGGGGGTCGAAGCGTTACTTCCGATAGTGAACCCGCCGGTCACCGCCAGAACCATGTATTTCGGAACGTAGCTGTAGGCATTGATTCCGACGTCAGACGGAGAGAAAAACTCTGCGCCCTTTTGCGCGATGGCACTCCGATTAACGGCCAGACGAAGCGCGTTAACGGCATTGGCGCCGATCCGATACGTGTCCCCAAAACTATAGGACTGCGCCAGGTTGTCGAAACCCCTGGCTGATGTAACCAGTAGATCATCCCGGGAAAGCGTAAAAGGATTTGGGACCTTGCGGGATGTGACCACGTACCGTCCGAAGAGAGAGTGGTCGCTGCTCCATGCATAGTCCAGCCTGCCAACCGCCTGCCTGTCATCCTCTATAAACCTGGGCCCGTTTGAACTGACCAGGCCGCACGGATCGGACGCCTTCGGAAGTCTGCCCGCAATGTTCACAGCGGCTCTACTGTAGGAGACCGGATCTATTCGATTGTTCACGAATGGAGGTCTCAAAGCGATCTGCCGGCCCGCATTGCAGGCAGGCCCAGTGAAGGTGGTCCAGTCGCCGGCCAGCATGGCTGCAGTCGGAACGAAGCTGAGGATCGCAGATGGTTCTTGACGGACCGTCGTGCCCTGAAATCCGCCAAAGAAGAACAGTTTGTTGCTCCTGATCGGCCCCCCCAGCGTGCCGCCGAATTGATTGCGCTTCACAGTGTCGCGTCTGAGGGCGAAATAATTACGGGCGTTGAACCGGTAGTTTTGTACAAACTCAAACAGGCTGCCGTGAAACAAATTGGCTCCGGACTTCGTCACCGTGTCAACCGACGCCGCCTCCCCGTCTTTAGCGGACGAGCCGCTCGTTTCCACTCTGAACTCCTGTAACGCTTCCGGAAACGCGAGCGGCAAGCTCTGTCCGTTATAGAGATCTTTGTGAGTAGTTCCATCCAGGCTGTAAGCCGTTCCGAAACCCAAATTGCCGGCGAGGCTGAGAATGGGTGACGCTGAGAAACTCCTGTCCCCTGTCGTCCCTGTCTGGACAGCAGCCCCTGCAAGCACGATCAACTGGGCAATGTTGCGCCCGGCAAGCGGTAGGGCAAGAATCGACTCGTTCTCGAAAACCTGACCCACACTCGAGTTCCGCGTCTCGACCATTGGGACGTTTTCTTGAATCTCGGGTTGCGTACCCTGACCCATCTCGAGCACCACGTTGATTTCCGGACTGCTGTCGACGTGCAGCACAATTCCTGTCCGGTCGTACGTCCGGAACCCCGCCAAAGCCACCTCTAATCGATAGGAACCGATTGCCAGGTACGGTAGCGCGTAGAACCCGTTATTTTCGGTAGTAGTGTTCCAGACGGTACCAGTATCGGTTTGAGTTATCGTGATGGCCGCTCCAGGCAATCCGGCCCCTGTTTGATCCTTCACGGTACCGCTGATTTGCGCCGCGGCCTGACCCCAAACGTTGACGCAGCCTGGAACAGAACTGAGCAATCCAACCGATAAGGCAATGACAAAGCGCATCGGGATCGTTGCCGCCGCTATGCGTCCCATCGTTTCCTCCTTATCCACCAGCCGACCTTGCTTTTGGCAATCAAGCATTGCTAAACGTTGATTTGGCTACGCGGAAATACATCGAAGTACATGGTCAAGTCACCGTAGAAGGGAGAGTGAATGCAGCTGCGGAGTGGTATGGCGCACAGGTACTGGCCAGAAGTGTCGGCGGCGGTACGTTTCGCAGTTCAACAAGCATCGGCCCGAGCGGCAGTTTTGTCCTCTATCTGCCTGAAGGTGAATACCGAATCGAAATTAACAATCCAGATAGCTACAGCATGAAATCGATAATGGTCGACTCAAGGGATCTTATGAAAAGCGCATTTAAGCTTGAAGGCCCGGTAAGTTCGAATATAGAGATCATGTGACCTCTTGCTTGAGAGCAT
>QHXD01000568.1 GCA_003223895.1 Acidobacteriota bacterium | reverse complement strand
CGAAGATTTTGGGGACCGTTGGCTTCGGCACACCCGTTTTCGGCGTGTTCGCGGACGACAACCTGCCGCGGTTCCGGGACGGGAAGCCGTGGCCCGAATCCATCATCGACGGGGTCCGGCTTGGCGAGGAAGCCGGATATATGCCCGTGAATGCGCGTACCGCCTGGGATGCGGGCGCCATCCTCGGCTATTGCACCGACACAAACTATGACCCGAAAGCCGGGCTGGACCATGAGCTGAAGACCATCAATCCGATGTTCTCCATGCAGGACATTATTAAAATGATGGGGCCGAATACGGCATCCTACATCCAGATGAGCGACCAACTCGGAACGCTGGAGCCAGGCAAACTGGCCGACCTCATTCTTCTGGACGGCAATCCGCTGGAAGGCTACTGGAACATGCTGAAAACCAGGCTGGTGCTCAAGGGCGGCGTGATTGTGGTGGATAAACGTTAGCTTCCCTTTCGGAACAACGTTTGAATTCGCCGAGTGTATTCCCCTCCTTATGAAGGAGGTGTGGCTGCGCCGTTAAGAAAATGCTGCGAAGCCACGTTTGAAGGCGCAGACGGGGTGGTCGCTCACGCACTATGTTTCAAAACGGATTTCGCAACGTAACTTGTGAGCGACCACCCCGGCCGCGCCATTTCGGAACGGATCCTTTTTCTTGATGGCACGGCCACCCCTCCTTCGTAAGGCTTCGTAAGGAGGGGAATACACTCGGCGAATTCAAACGTTTTTCCGCAACCTGTTAGGAGGGGGGAACTTCTCAATCAATCACTGAATTTCGGCATGGTGAATTTCCGAACTCAGTCTTTGATACTCCTCTTTTGCGCGCCGAAGGATTGGAATATCCGGGTCGGCGTCTTTCCACAACGCCAAAAAGTCCTCGTACGCCTTACGGCTTCTGGCTGTGTCGCCGCTGATCGCGGCCGCTTGCGCAAGCCCCAGGTGCGCGAGTGGATATAACGAATATCCGACGGGAGTGAAATCACCAGGAGCAAGGCCAAGCACACCCTTGTGATCCGGGAGTTTTTGGAACTCGCCGATGGCCTGGTTTCCGGCCCCCTGGCTGAGATATGCGAGGCCCCGCAGGTAAGCGGGCCATAAGGAAGCATTCGTCCCGGTCTCGCCGCGGCTGGACGCCTGCAACAGTTGAACCGCGCCAGCAGGATTGTTGCGATGCATTTCAAGGGCAGCGCGGGTCATCGGCACCCAGTAGGCTGTGGAAAAACTACCCTGAGGGAATCGTTTAAGCATTTCATCAACAAGCGATTGCGCGTGGTTCGACTCGCCGCAGAGCGCCACAGCGAGAGCGGTCCAGTTCAAAGCATTCCGGCCTCGCTGAATTGCGAGTGCCCTGGCTGCAGTAGTTTTAGCCTCACGGCAATTACCGAATGCCGCTTCCCACAACGCGTCTCCTGCAGAATACTGAGAAGCACTTTCTTTCAGGCCAAGACGCAGGGCCAAATCAACGGCCCGGCGTGTGAGTTCCCGTGCTCTGACCAATTGTCCGGAAGACGCTGCTGTCACGGATTGAGCCGCCAGCATTCCTGCTTCAACAGGAGTTCCGGCAACGCGGTCAATGTTCTGCTGCATTGCTGCCGTGTCTCCCTTGAGAAACGCAATCGAATAGAGCATGTAGCGGTATTGAGGAGGCTCCAGCTTGCGCGAAAGCGCCTGTTCGATAGCTGCCTTCGCATCGTCGTAGCGATTGAGACATATAGAGGATAGCGCCACGCCGGCGTATGCGACGCCGGCATCCGGATTCAGACGGACAGCTTCGCGGGCTTCCTGGAGGGCTTTTTCAAATTGTCCGATCGCGCAGTAGCGAACAGCCAGATTCGTGCGCGGAATGAAGTCTCGCGGATACGTTTGCTTCCACAGTTCCTGAACCTCGATGGTCTTATCGCTATCCCATAGCACGTCCATGTAGTAGCGCGCAGAGATATAGAATCTCTCGCGCTCGCTGGTCCTTTTCCGGAGATCAAATGCTTTTTGGGAGTATTGAGCGGCGAGATCGTACTCTTGAGTAGTAGCGGACGCGATTGCCAACGCGGCGTAAGCGATCGCGAAATTGGGATCCAGCTCTACCGCCCGCTTGTAAAACGGGATCGCTTCAAAGTACTTGCCGCTGAATTGACGCTCTCTGCCGAGAGAGAACGCTTTAAGCGCCTCCAGGGACCCAGTGGTGGCCTGCTCAATTGGAGTGTCATATTTCTCGATCGAACTCAATGACTCGCCCAGTCTCTCCCGAAGTTTCGACGCTGCTTCGCCAAGCTTGCGCAGAACCTGTTCCCTGCTTTCGGGTTCAGCCTGCTCGCGGGCGATGGTGTCGCCATTTTGGGCATTTACTGCTTCCAGATTGATGACGTAATGGCTGCCAAGGAGTGAAATTGAACCCGTAAGCAACGCCTTGATGCCGTGCCGCTGCGCGATTTCCCGCGCGACCTCTCTGGTCACTCGCTCATCTGGCTTCCCGAATCCGTTCTTGGGAAAAGATGTTTAAGAGAGGAGCCTGGCCCAGCTGGACTGCGAGCGCCTGCTTGAGCGTGCCGTCAAAAACTTCATCGCCGGTGGTATTGACGAAATCCGCAATCAGCACAGTGTCTTTGTCCGTCAACGGCGAAGCGGGCGGTGTTGTCACAAGCTTGAAGAAAAGGAAGCCGGCGAGTGCTCCGCCGGCAAGCGCTATCAAGGCGACAGTCGTCGTGCTTTTGGCCTTCTTCGCTTGAGGTTCTTCGAGGCCGGCCTGGTTCACCCCGGCCGTAAAAATATAGCCACGCCGGGGTACCGTCTTGATGCACGCTTGCGCCTCGTCTCCGAGGGCGCGCCGGATCTCCACCAGGCACTGCACCAGGGAATCATCCGTGACGAACGAGTCCGGCCAGACTGCTTTGATCAACTCCTCTTTGGTGACCAGCCGATTATTGTTCTCAACGAGGTACTTGAGGGCTTCGAATACCTTTGGCCGGAGTTCGACTTCCTCCCCTGAATGCAGCAGGCACGCGCGGTCCAGATCTACAACAAAGCCGCTGAAAGTATAGGTGTGAGGGCATTTCTTTGGCCTTTTTTCGCCGCTCCTTCGTTACCCAGGCCGCCGCGGAGCGCGATCATAGCGCTTCACAAACGAAAGGAGCATCTTATGGTCGGTCGAATCACAGTTTTTGTCTACGGGGTAGTTTGCTACCTGATTTTTTTCGGAACTTTTCTGTATGCGATTGGCTTCATTGGCAATGTGGCTGTTCCCAAGTCAATCGATTCGGGCAGGCAGGGTCCGCTTCTCGAGGCGTTGCTTATCGACGCCGCGCTGCTTGGATTGTTTGCAATTCAGCACAGCGTCATGGCGCGGCAATGGTTCAAACGCGCCTGGACCCGCGTGGTCCCTGAACCTGCGGAGCGCAGCACGTATGTGCTGTTTTCCAGCCTTTTGCTTTTGCTCATGTTCTGGCAATGGCAGCCGATCGGGGGCAACGTCTGGAATGTCGAGCACCCGGCGAACCGGATTGCGCTTTATGCGGTGTTCGCGGCAGGATGGGTCACGGTACTGGTGAGCACGTTCCTCATCAATCACTTCGATCTATTCGGCCTCAGGCAGGTCTTTCTCCATCTGCTTGGCAAACCGTACGCGGCGATTGGCTTCAGAACGCCGGGGCCGTATCGGTATGTCCGGCATCCTTTATATCTGGGCTGGCTCATGGTCTTCTGGGGGACGCCGACGATGACGGCCGCCCATCTGGTCTTTGCCCTCGCTACGACCGGCTACATTCTGGTGGCTATTCAATTCGAGGAGCGTGACCTGATTCGGTTCTATGGAAACAGATACGTCAGCTATAAGCGGCAGACACCAATGCTGTTTCCCGTTCGTCTCGGCAAGGCTAAATCGCGGGATGTCGCATTGGACGAAAGCGCGCGATAGCTCTTACTGTAGCGGCGCTCTATGAAGGTGTGAATGAATTGCCAGGACGCGAGGATTCCCCTCCTAAGCGCATAAGACCGTGACGGTCCAGTTTCGGGAGAGGAACTTATTACTTGGCGCCGAAGCATGGGTTAGTGCAAAAACGGGATGTGCTTCGGGAAGCTCAGACCGAATACAACTTGGTGCTAGATGCCCGACCCTAAGCGTGGTCCCGGCGGTAGGCGACAGATTCATTGGTGAGGCCGAGCCTCCCGTCCAGGAGATTTCCAATATATCGCCCCCGGCCCGAAGCACATCACTTCAAAAAAGGTGGTGTGATCGTATGACGAAGGGGAAGAAAAAGCAAAAGTGGATTCAGGTGAGAGAGGATATGCCGCCGATCAACCGCAATGCTGGTGGAATCGATGTGGGCGCCACCGAGATGTGGGTGTCGGTACCGCCGGATCGAGATGCAGAGCCGGTACAACAATATGGGGCATTCACACGAGATTTATACGCGATGGCGGATTGGTTGAAGCGGTGCGGGATCGAAACGGTGGCGATGGAGTCGACGGGAGTTTACTGGATTCCGGTGTTTCAGGTTTTAGAGGAGCGGGGCATCGATGTCCTGCTGGTGAATGCAAGGTACGCCAAAAATGTGTCGGGACGCAAAACGGATATGCTGGACTGTCAGTGGCTGCGAACGCTGCACACCTATGGGCTGTTGGCGGGATCGTTTCAGCCGTCGGCCGAGATCGGGGTGTTGCGTTCGTATCTACGACAGCGGCAGATGTTGATCGACTCTGCGGCGACCCATATTCAGCACATGCAGAAGGCGCTAACGCAGATGAATCTTCAACTGGCGCATGTCCTATCGGATGTGACGGGAACAACGGGAATGCGGATTATTCGCGACATCCTGAAAGGGGAACGCGATCCGAAGCGACTGGCGGGATTGAGAGACGTGCGAACCAAGAGCGATGAAGAGACCATCGCCAAGGCGCTGGAAGGAAACTATCGGCCCGAGCACGTGTTTGCGTTAAAGCAAGCCGTGGAGCTGTTTGATGTGTATCAGCAGAAGATCTCGGATTGCGATCAGCAAATTGCCGGATATCTAAGGACTCTAGAGTCGAAGATCAACATCCAAGCCCAACCGCTCAAACCGGCAAGAGAGAAGAAGAAGAAACGACGAAACGCGCCGGGTTTCGATTGTCGCCATGAGGCCTATCGCATCTCGGGTGTGGATCTAACTCAGATCGACAGCATTAGCGAATCCGCGGCACTGACGATCTTGTCCGAGATTGGCGCCGACATGAGTCCATGGAAGACCGAGAAGCACTTTGCGTCGTGGCTGACGGTGTGTCCCAATAACAAGATCACCGGGGGTAAGATTTTTCAACGCCAGACTCGCAAATCGGCGAATCGAGTTCGCGAGCTGCTGTGCATATGCGCCCAAAGCCTAATCAACAGTAAAAGTGCTCTGGGAGCATTCTGCCGACGGATGTGTTCGCGCCTAGGCCCGCAAAAAGGAATCGTGGCCACGGCTCACAAGCTCGCCTTGTTGATCTATCGTTTGCTGAAGTTCGGCAAAGACTACGTGGATATCGGGGAGGAAGCCTACGAGCGGCAATACAAAGAAAGAGTCGTGAAGAATCTGGCCCGAAAGGCGAAACAATTTGGATTTCAACTGGTCCTCTCTCCCGCGACTCCTTAGAAGGGGCAATGGGAACGGGGAGTTCCTCAGGAGTTAGGAGGGGTGGCTGCGCCATCAAGAAATGCCGCGAAGCCACCGAAGTATGGCGCAGACGGGGTGGTTCCCCAGCAAAACCCTGCAAACAGAAGCTTTGGAACCACCCCGCCTGCTCGGCCTTTTCCGGAATTTGATGGCCTCGCAGGCACCCCTCCTAACTTAACTTAGGAGGGGAGTTTCAAACGCTTAACTGCCAATTCATTCACACCTGTAACGGAAGTGACGCCGTAAGTCTTTTAGATCCGGTCGGCGGTTACTTTCATCTTTCACTTTGAGCCGCGGCTCATGCCAGTCTTCTATGAGCGCCGGTTTTTCGGCGGTCATAGACCGCCGCTACAGTGGAGGGCAGTTTCAATACGCTGTTCCGGCAATTCATTCCATGTTATTTTTGCGCCACGTTATTGCCCGAA
>QHXD01000567.1 GCA_003223895.1 Acidobacteriota bacterium | reverse complement strand
TTGTAAATCATCTTCACGGCGCCTGAAGTGAACGCCACGCGTGGCGGCCCATTGGAAGCCATCTTGATTCGATGGCTGATATAGTTCGCCGTCTCTTCCACCGACAAGGGCGCCAGCTCGCATCGTAGTGAAACCCGCTGGGCCAACTGGCGCAATTCGGGCCGCGCCAGAATGTCCTTCAATTCAGACTGGCCGACCAGCACGATCTGCAAGAGTTTCCGCTTGTTTGTCTCGAGATTCGAAAGAATACGAATCTGTTCGAGAGTACCGATCGGAATGTTTTGCGCCTCGTCGATGACCACCAGACCTCTCCCGTCCAACTCCATGATGGATATCAGAAATGTGTTCAAACTGGCGATCAGGTCATCTTTGGAAGCAGTGCGGATCTTGGCCGATGACTCCTGCGAGATCACGCCGAAATCGCGCAGGATCGCTCGAAGGAGTTCGATCTCCGAAAGGAAAGGATTCAGCAGCAGCGCCGTGTAGACATTATCCTGAAGGTTCTCCATCACGGCCCGGCACAACGTCGTCTTGCCTGCACCGATGTCGCCGTAAACCACGATAAAGCCTTCACCACGATGTATGCCGTACCGAAGCAGCTCGAACGCGCGAATGTGCGAGGCACCGTGGTAAAAGAACTTCGGATCCGGTGTCAGGCTGAATGGCGATTCACTGAGTCCGTAAAATTCCTCGTACACGTAACATCATGATATATCTGAGGCGCAAAGAGGTCAGTAGGCAATCGACGCTATTGTGTGAAAGTGGAGTTCCCTGGTAAACAGGTCGAGATCGACGGGAGCACTGTAGGTCACCTCCACAGAGAGAGTCTGCCAGCTCATTCCCGGAATCGTTGGCGTTTTGCTGATCCGGATCTGCTTCGGGTCGAGATCAAACTTGTAGTGTCTCGCCAAATCTAAAATGTGCGCTCTGAGGTGATCTTCGTAAGTGCTCTCCCGAAGCGGCGCGAATTTCACTTCGTCTTTGATGAAATCGTCGAATTCCCAGGCATAGAAATAGACGGGCGCGCATTGAGCAAACGCAAACAACAAGGAACCCAGGATTGTCCCAAAAATCAGTTGTCGCACTGTGATTCCAAACATGGAGCGGCCGCAGGGCTGTAAGCACGAAAACTGCCAAGGGTTCGCCGAGGCGTTTGCCGAATTAAACGAGTGAGTTACGGGCATCAGCCGCCGCCAATGGGTTGGCTCATCAGATCCGGCTTTCATGGAGATTTTGCAGGCGGATTTCTCACCGACGGTGTGAGTTCCCAGCCGCGGAGCGGCGTTAGAATGTAGCCCACGGCGAAGCCGTGGGTTTCAATCCGACCAAAATCAGCCCCGAAAGGGGCGAAAGATCCCACGACACTCTGTCGCCCCCGCTGGGGCTTATTATTCGCTAATCGATAGCCCCACGCTTGCGCGTGGGGCTACATTCTGACGCCGCTCCGCGGCTGGATTCGGATGCGCCTTCACAAACCGTGGTGAGAAATGCGGGTTGATTCCGTGCGGCTTGTCCTGAGCCAATGTTCACGGAATTAGGTGTCTATCCCCGAATTATTCCCCAGGCCCTCCAGCGTTAAGCGGTCGTGTTCGCCGCCGAAGTATTTTTGCAGTGCGTCCTCGAAAATGTGGTTGTCGCCGGTGGTGTGGGCGAACAACGTCATGGAAGAGTGGAACTTCAGATCGTCAGGATAGCCAAAAATCTGGTCAATCGTACGTCCCGTGACATTCATAACCAGCGTTGTGCATTCGACAAGGCGCGCGCCAAGCACAGGATGATCGAGGTACGCTCTGGCTTCTTCCGGGGAAGAAATCGCAAACTTCCTGGCCAGATAACTGTGCCCGAGACCTTGAATCTGAGGAAAGATGAACCACATCCAGTGACTGGTCTTGCATCCCTGCTGCAGCTCGGAACGCACCTGATCGTAAACAGGATCCTGGGCGTCCACGAAACGCTGGAGGTTGTACGAGTCGTCCACAAGAGCTCCTGGTGTCCTCTGCCGACGGTCCGCAATTATAAGCGCACAACTTAGGCAGGAAGACTATTTCCAATCCGCTTTAGTTTGACTAACACCAGTCCCGGTGGCTAAATACGGGTAAATTTTCGCACTGCCTCACGAAGCGGAATGTATTTCTCCACACACTAAGCGGGACGCCATTAAGGCGAGAACACCGCAAATTCTTTTTGTCAGCCGATTCGAATTCTCCAGAAAGGAGCACGATGACGATATGAAGAAAGTGATCAAATTTTGCCTGTTGCTTGTCCTCGCGGCCGGTAATCTGACGGCGATTGCATATGCCGACGAGGTAACCGATTGGAACCAGATCATGCTCGACACACTGCGGAAGGCAGGTGCCTCGCCGATTACTTCTATAAGAGTCGGCGCTATTGTCCAGTCGGCTGTCTACGATGCGGTTAACGGGATCAACGGAACCTTCACGCCAATACACGTTGCACCGGCGGCTCCGCGAGGAGCTTCGCTGCGCACCGCTGCGGTCCAGGCGGCGTATGCCACTCTCGTGCAGCTGTTTCCAACTCAACAGAGCGATTTGGATGCCAGTCGCGCCGCCTCTCTTGCAGCCATTTCAAGTGGTGGGGACGATGAAAACGAGAAGGAAGATGACGACGAAAACCAGGACAGCCGATCCATCGCTCGAGGCATCGAATGGGGCCAGACCGTTGCCGATGGGATCCTGGCCTGGCGGAGCGCGGACGGCTTTGCCGACACGGCACCCCCGTTTTTGGGAGGATCCGCTCCCGGCCAGTGGCGGCCCACGCCGCCGGCATTTGCCTCTGGGCTTTTGCCCCTGTTGGGTAATGCGACTCCTTTCGTAATCCGATCGGGCGCGCAGTTTCCTCAAGCGGGACCTCCGCCGCTGACCAGTGACCAGTACGCTACGGACTTCAACGAAGTGAAGCTGTTGGGCAGCGCTACAAGCCCGAGCCGCACCTCGGATCAAACAGTCCTGGCGCTCTTTTGGCAGTCGTCCCTCAGCGGTCCGGATTACTTTTGGGATCGTGTTGCGGTTTCTCTGGGCGCCCAGCGCCGCACGAGTCTCTCGCAGAACGCTCGTACATTGGCTATGGTGAACATCGCCCTCGCCGATGCCGTAATCGCGGCCTGGTATGGGAAATACAAGTTTGCATTCTGGCGGCCGCTTACGGCGATTCAAAACGCGGACGACGACGGCAACGCCGCAACTTCCAGCGATGCCAACTGGACGCCTCTTCTCGTGACGCCTCCATATCCAGACTATCCCTCAGGTCTTCTGTCCGTCAGCTCAGCGGCACTGGCCGTAATCGCACACCAGTTCGGAGAGAGAACTTCATTCACAGTGGACTCCAATGGAATGCCCGGAGTGGTGCGCTTTTTCCCGGACGTTCCGGCAGCGCTCGACGAGCTTGTGAACGCAAGAATCCTGGCGGGTATTCATTTCCGTACTGCCGACGTTGACGCCGTCAAACTTGGAACATCCATCGGCAATTACATCATCGCCAATTCGTTCCAAAGCGTGCACAAAGAAAAAGAGGACAAGAAGGACGAGAACGACAAGAAGGGCAAGAAGGATAAGAAGGATAAGAAGGATAAGAAGGACAAGAAGGATAAGAAGGATAAGAAGGACAAGAAGGATAAAAAGGATTAGCAGGCTGCGGAAAACTCGGATCAAGCAACTGTAGCGGCACTTATGAAGCTGTGAATGAATTACAGGTTAGGCCGCATTCCCCTCCTTGTGAAGGAGGGTGGCCGTGCCATCAAGAAAAAGGACCCGTTCCGAAATGGCGCGGCCGGGGTGGTCGCTCACAAGTTACGTTGCGGAATGCCATTTTGAAACATGGTGCGTGAGCGACCACCCCGTCTCCGCCTTTTAAGGTGGCTTCGCAGCATTTTATTGATGGCGCAGCCACCCCTCCTTCACAAGGAGGGGAATACACTCGGGCAAATTCATTCACGGCTGCATCCAGGAAAAACCGGCGGTCATGGAAGGTGTGAATGAATTACAGGTCAGGCCGCATTCCCCTCCTTACGAAGGAGGGGTGGACGCGCCATCAAGAAAAAGGACCCGTTCCGAAGTGGCACGGCCGTGGTGGTCGCTCACAAGTTACGTTGCGGAATGCGTTTTGAAACATAGTGCGTGAGCGACCACCCCGGCTGCGCCCTTCTAAGGTGGCTTCGCAGCATTTTATTGATGGCGCAGCCACCCCTCCTTTGCAAGGAGGGGAATACATTCGGCGATGTTCTTGTACTGGTTGCGCAGTTCGACCATCTGCGGACTGGTCGAGATGTAGTAATCACGATCCGGCATCCCGAGTCCACCCTGCAGGATGTACGGTGTGTTGTGCTCCGGATCCGTCAATCCCTGCGAGACCCACACGCCGAACAAATTCTCAGTTTGGAAGTTCGTGTTATTGAGCGGATCGACGTCCGCCCTCAGGTTGCCGCCGATCGCGCGCGCCAGCTCTGCGCAAAGCTGACGAAGAAATCCTGATCCCGCGCAGGCTTGCCTTGCAATGAAATGTTGTAAGCGTCGTATGCGGCCGCGAGCCCCGCGAGGTCGGCGATGTTCTCGCTGAGGGTCTGATGTCCATTGACCGCAAGGCCGGGAAACGGATGATAGGCGTCGTACTGCGCGGCGAGCGCCTCGCCCGCTGCCTTGAAGTGATCGAGGTCCTGCTTCGTCCACCAGTTGGCGAGGCGGCCTTTGGCGTCGAACTGGCTGCCCTGGTCGTCGAAGCTGTGACTGATCTCGTGACCGATGATCGCTCCCATCGCACCGTAGTTGACCGCGGCATCGGCAGCAGGATTGAAGAATGGCGGCTGCAGAATCGCAGCAGGAAAGTTCAGCGCGTTCTGGAGAGGCAGGTTCACTGCATTCACCGTCTGTGGCGTCATCCACCACTCGGTGCGATCGACCGCCTGGTGAAGCTTCGCCAGTTGCCTTTTATACTCGAACAATTCTGAGCGCTGCAGGTTGCCGAGCGCGTCGCCCTTGACGATCTCCAGCGAGGAGTAGTCCGTCCATTTGTCGGGATAGCCGACTCCCACATATAACGTTTTCAATTTCTCCTTCGCTTTGGTCTTCGTGTCGGGCGACATCCAGTCGAGGGCGTCGATTCGGTGATCGAATGCTTTCACCAGATCGTCGACCATGGCGCGCACCTTCGCCTTTGCTTCAGGTGGAAAATAGCGTTCGACGTAAAGCTTGCCGACCACTTCTCCAAGGGCCAGGCTCGTGTAATCGGCTCCGCGCTGCCAGCGCGGACGTTGCTCGGGAATTCCGTTCAGCGCCTTTCCGTAGAACGTGAAGTTCTGGT
>QHXD01000574.1 GCA_003223895.1 Acidobacteriota bacterium | reverse complement strand
CTCCCGAGGTATTTAACCGGTAGGGGAAAGCGCTCAGTCCTTGCCGGTTGACGAAGAAATCATTGGCATTGAAAGTCCTGTCTCGCTTGAAGTAATACACGGTGCCGTGAAAATCTCTGGTGCCGGACTTGGTGGTCAGCTTAATGCTCGCCCCCGGGTTGGGTCCGTTGTCGGCCAGATAGGCGCTGGTCACGATCTTGATTTCGCTCAGGGCGTCTACGGCGACGCCGGTGGAGAAGAAAGCGGGGCCACCGGGGTCGTTGCCTCGCGCCCCATCGAGAGTCAAATTGTTATAGACTGCCCGGATTCCGCCGACCGATGGCGACTGGACACCGAACGTGCCTCCCGCAACGTCGCCACCTCCCTGCTGGGCAACTCCCGGCAACAGTTTGACGAGATTCATGAAGTCGCGGCCCTTGATCACCAGATCGTTGATCTGAGAAGTTCCGAGCGTCGCGGTCACGTCGGCGCTCTCGGTATTGAGCGCTGCGGCTTCGCTTGTTACCGTAATGGCTTCACTGGTCTGGCCGACTTGGAGCTCGATGCTTCCGAGCGCCAGACGATCGCCTGCGGTCAACGTCAGACCCGTTCGCGTCAGCGGCCGGAAGCCGGGCATCTCAATTTTCACGGAGTACGTCGTGGGCACGAGGTTCGTAAAAATGAATACCCCGTTCTCTGTGGTGGTCAGAGTTCGCTCCGCTCCGGTCGCTTCATTTGTGACGATTACTTTACTGCCCGCCACGATTGCACCTGAGGAGTCCACGACGGTTCCCGTGATAGATCCTGTGATTGTTTGAGCTTGAGCAACGCCGGCTAAGAGGAAAACGCCTAATACTACGAGCGTGCCGAGCCTTGACGAAGTTCGAGAGGGACGTATTGACATAACTCCTCCTTATGGGAGACGGCGAGTCCTTGCGCCCGGAGCCATTGCACTCTTAGATTTGTAAAAGGATTGAAGCAGGTGAATACTAGTCCAGCCGGGGACGAAGTCAAAGGAAAAGTTGCGGCGTTCTCAATACCCCTTTGGGTATATGCATCGGGTTGCTACGTTTAAGTTGCAGCTTTTTTTGACGTGCAACGAGTTCGTCGCGTGACTCGGGTTGGCGATCAGATCGCGAACACGCCGTCTGAGTTCGACGGCACGCATCCTCTATATATAGGTGGCCTGTATGGCTGGTTCGAAGTGGCAGCCTCCACTGGCCTGGACCGTCTGGCTGAAAATAGCGAGCGCGCCAAATACATAACCCGGCGCGCTTTGAACGTGGCACGCACGCCAGAAACAAAACCTCGCGCGATCTCGATGAAACTAAATGATATCCGCATGCGGCGATCTTTTGCAGAGGCTCACTGCCTACCGTAACTTGTAAACGAGGCTGTAATCATCTTCAAATTCCAGCACAGCGTTGGACTGGAGGAAGCTTCGATCAGCCATTTTTGTGTCAATGTTTAGGTAACGAAAGCTGTTCCGCTGGGCAGGATGGGGAACCCCGACGAGATCGCGAAAGTGGTCTCATTTCTCGCTTCGGACGAGGCGAGCTATGTTTCTGGCGTAGAACTCTTCGTCGATGGCGGTGTGGCCCAAATTTAAGCCGGTGACTTGAGTGTCGTTGCAGTCGCGAAAGCGACGGAAAGGCGAAGGCGATGTCAAATCTTCAAGATCGTCTGGACGAGTTCAAGGAGGCGTTTGAGTCCGGAGCTACTCCTTATAACGCGCCGCGCGAGCGATCGAAACGATGCATCGCGCCACAGCCGAGCTCCTTCGGTAGCACCCTGGACAGGTTCCACGACGAATCGGGATACCGATTGCCGATGCCCGCCCGGTACGTGATCGATAAGGAAGGGGTCATTCGTGCGGCCGATGTGAACGCGGACTATACGGTCCGTCCTGAACCTTCCGAAACCGTCAGGCGGTTGAGGATGCTACCTTGGTATCGTCATTCATGATGGAACGAGATCACTTGGTGAAAAAACGAACGAAACAGGAGAGAACGTTATGCAAACGACACAGCCTGCTTATTTCACCGCCTACAGCAGCCTGAAGATGAATCGAGACCCCCAGGGTGTACTGGTAGCCGAGTTCCACACCAAGGGGGGGCCGATCACCTTTACGGCGCAGGATCATACGGACTTTGTCGATGCCTTTTACCGGATCGCCCAGGATCGCGCGAACAAGATCGTGATCCTAACAGGAGCGGGTGGGGAGTTCATCCCAGGGATCGACTTTTCATCCTTTGGTAACGTTGCGGACCCGGGTGTTTGGAGCCAAGTCCACGATGAAGGTGTTCAGATTCTGGAGAATCTGGCAAACATTCGCGTGCCAGTGATCGCCGCGATCGAAGGACGCGTCAATGTGCACTCCGAGTATGCGCTGCTTGCCAACGTCATTGTGGCGGGGGAAGGGGCCACCTTTAATGATCTACCCCACTTTGCCGGTGGTATTGTGCCGGGTGACGGAATCTTTACCGCTTGGAGTTACCGCGCCGGCGCAGGAAGGGCGGAGGCATTCCTGCTGAATCCACAGCCGCTGACGGCGCTCACCGCGCACGAATGGGGAGTGGTTGCCGAGGTTGTGCCAAACGGTAAGGCGCTCGCTCGGGCTCGTGAGTTGGCCTCGCACTACCTGAAGGCTCCGGAAGTCACGCGCCGCAACGCCCGCATCCACTTCATACAACCGTTGAAGGAGCGCATTGTGCGAGAAGTCGGCTACGGACTCGCACTCGAAGGCGCCTCCGCAGCGGATCTCGTCAAGTCAATGCAAGCCAAAACTTGATTCGCAAAGGCGTGGCTTTCGCTGGCTTTCAATTCGTATAACCTTTCCAGGGCCTCGGCTCCGGAACGCTAGTCTGCCGGCGCGGCTCGAATTCAGCAGGTCGATATCGCTTTTACGCGCGGATGGCGGTCAGTTTGTGGACACAGGTTACCGCCAGCGAACCGTCGCCGACCGCGAACCCAACCCGTTTCGTTGATCCGGCACGAATATCGCCGGCCGCCAGAATTCCGGGGACGGTGGTCTCCAATGCGCATGGTTCACGATCCTTCAGAGGCCACCGGCCTGAGCGCAATACATCCACGCCGGTAATGATGTATCCCAGGCGATCGCGCAGAATCGCCT
>QHXD01000573.1 GCA_003223895.1 Acidobacteriota bacterium | reverse complement strand
GATTCAGCGTGGCGAATACATTCGCGAGAATACGCCTGTGGTGACCATCGTCAGGATGAATCCCTTGAAGCTCAAGACGGGCATCCAGGAAAAATATGCCAACTTGGTCCGCGAGAACCTGTCGGTGAATTTCATGGTCGAACCTTATCCGAAGGAAATGTTCCACGGAAAAATCGCCTTTATCAGTCCGGCAGTCGATCAGAGTACGCGGACATTCGCCGTGGAGACTCTCGTCGATAATCCCGCGCATAAGCTAAAGCCGGGATTGTTCGCGAAGGGCTCAGTCCTGATTGGCCGCGACAGCAACGTACTTGCAGTATCGGAAGACACGATTTCGAATCTCGCGGGTGTCTCGTCGGTCTTCGTTGTCCAAAACGGAGTCATCAAGCAGACCACGATCGAGACCGGCGAACATGACGGCAAACTTATCGAGGTTGTCAGCGGCCTCAAAGGCGATGAAGTTCTCGCGACCAGTAATCTCAATGAACTGGTGACCGGCACAAGAGTCGTGACTGCAGATGACGAGGTCGACCCGCCTGCAGCCGACGCTCCATCGGCAGATGGACACGGGCGAGGCGGCAGAGGCGGCGTGAAACGAGCGGCTGAGGGAAAGGGAGCGCAATGAAGATAGCCGACGTCAGCATTAATCGTCCTGTTTTCGCCATCATGATGTCCCTGGCACTGGTAACGCTGGGGATCTTTTCTTACCGGACCCTCGGCGTCGACCTGATGCCGAAGACCGACCAGCCTCAAGTCAACGTCATGGCGCAGTTGCCTGGTGCCAGTCCGGAGGAAATGGAGAGTTCGATCGCGAAGAGGATTGAAGAGAACGTCAACACGATCAGCGGCATCGATGAATTGCGGACAAATTCCAGCTCCGGGTTCGTGTCGACCAACATCACATTCAATCTCGAACGTGACATGGAAACAGCGGTTCAAGATGTGCGCGACAAATTGGGAACGATTCAGAATCAGTTCCCCCGCGATACCCAGCCCTTACGCATATACAAATACGATCCCGATTCGGCGCCGATCCTGATGCTGGCGATCTCCTCAGAACGGGACCCGAAGGAACTGACGGAGATCATTGACAAGAAGATCAAGCAGGTTCTGGAAACCGTCAACAATGTGGGGGGCATTGAATTCAACGGCGACCGGCGGCGGCAGATACAACTCCTGCTGGACCCTGATCGGCTGACGGCATACGGTTTAACGGCAGAGCAGGTGCAGAATGCCATCGAGCGCCAGAACATCGAAATTCCGGGCGGAAGTTTTGTCGCCGGTCCTTCGGAAATCGCTCTTCGGACGATGGGCCGCCTGACGAATGTTTCCGATTTTACGCGTATCGTCCTCTCGCAACAAAACGCGTCCGTTATTAAATTGGGAGATGTTGCGCGTGTAGTGGACACGTTTCAAGAAATACGCCGGATCGCCCGAGTCGACGGCGAACCATCGATTGCCTTGGAAATACGCAAGCAATCCGGCTCGAACACGGTCGCCGTGGTCGATGCCGTCATGGCAAAGCTCGATCAGATCCGGCCGACATTGCCGGCAGATCTCAAATTCGCGGTCCAGCGTGACCAGTCGGTGTTCATCCGCAAGTCCATCGATGACATCCAACTTCACCTCATCCTTGGAAGCCTCTTAGCTGCCCTGGTTGTGTTTCTGTTCCTGCGGAATTTCCGCAGCACCATTATTGCGGCTACCGCGATCCCGGTCTCCCTGATCGGTACTTTTGCTGTGATGAAGGTGTTCGGCTTCACGCTGAACAACATGACCCTGCTGGCCCTTTCCTTGGCCACGGGCATCGTGATCGACGATGCCATTGTGGTGCTCGAAAACATCTTTCGATACGTCGAAGAAAAAGGCGTCAGCCCGCGCCAAGCAGCCGCGGAAGCGACCAACGAAATTGGTCTCGCGGTGATGGCCACGACATTATCGTTGGTCGTCATCTTCTTGCCCGTCGTCTTCATCACGGGAACACTCGGACAATATTTGCTCAGCTTTGGAATCGTTTCTGCCGCCGCCATCATGTTTTCGATGTTCGTTTCGTTCACCCTGACGCCCGCACTGTGTTCGTTGTGGTTGCGGCCGAACGACACCGGACATACCGGCTCGAAGAAGCAGGGCTTTTACGCTCGGATGGACAACGTCTACGATCACATGCTGCACTGGAGCTTGCACCATCGTTTCGTGATGCTTCTGATTGCCGTTGCAGTGACGGCTTCGGTTGTGCTGTTGTTTCCCCGAATCGGCCGCGAGCTGGTTCCCGATGATGATCAGGGCGAGTTCCAGGCGAGCGTACAACTTCCGAGAGGTACCAGCCTCCCACACACTATCGAGTACACGAAAGACATCGAAGACATGATGCGAAACCTTCCGGAAGTGCAGACCGTGTTCACAAACATAAATGCGTCAGATGCTCGTTTTTATGTCCAGATGACTCCTTTGGAATCTCGAACAATTTCACAACAAGAATTGATGCGCCGCACCCGAGCCATGTTGCTCAGCAGGTATCGTGCGCCCGGAGTGCGAGTGAGGGTCGAAGGCGGTACGGATATCTCGGGAGCTTCGACGGTCAGTGGCGGCGGCTATGGCTCCGGCTCTGGCGTTGGAGGCACCCAAGGCAATCGTATTTTCGTGAGCGTCCAGGGACAAGATATCGATCAACTGCAAGAGTATGTGCTCCAGTTCGTGGATAAGACGAAGACCATTCCGGGTGTCGTGGACGTCAGTTCCAATTACGAAACAACCCAGCAGGAAATACGCGTCATCATCGATCGCGTGCGAGCGGCAGATCTCGGTGTGGAGATCGACCGTTTGGCGAACAACATCAGAACTCTTGTTGGGGGACAAATTCTGGATACGCAGTTCAAGCAGGGCGACGAACAGTATGAGGTTCAACTGCGGCTGGATGAACCGTTCCGCGATCCGGCCCGCCTCCACAATCTGCTGATTCCGTCGGCGACCCAGCGCGTGGTCAAGCTGAGCGACGTGGCCGAACTCAAACTGAGTTCGGGTCCCAATAGTATCCAGCGTTATAACAGGCAGCGAAATATTCAACTCAATGCCAGCCTCGATGGGATTCCGCTCGGCGATGCTGTTGCCGAAATACGCGAGAAGGCTGCCGAATTGAACATGAAGCCGGGTTACGGCATCGTCTTTACTGGAAGCGCAAAGCAATTGGCACAAGCCTCCAGCGATTTCAGTATCGCTGTCCTTCTGGCGGTCGTGTTTATCTACATGGTTCTTGCATCTCAGTTCAATAGCTTTGTCCACCCACTGACGATCATGACGTCGTTGCCGCTGAGCTTACCGGCCGGGCTTCTCATTCTCATGGCCTTCGGTATGACGATCAACGTCTATAGCGCTATCGGAATGCTGATGCTCTTCGGCATCGTGAAAAAGAATTCAATTTTGCAGGTCGATTACACCAATACACTT
>QHXD01000572.1 GCA_003223895.1 Acidobacteriota bacterium | reverse complement strand
GAACAATCGGGTCTGGTTGGCGTGTTCGCAAGAGTGCCGAACACGCTGCGATAACGAAGTTGACCGGTGTATGGAGTACCGTTCGGATTTGTCGCAGGCCGCAGCGGGTTGCCAAACGAATCCACCGATGCGATTGTGGCAACGCCTGTAGTAGTTGTCGGCTGAAGAGTGTTACCGTTTGCCCAGCCCTCCCAGTAGCGGAAGATGCCGTTTCTTGCGCAGTCCGTCAGCACAATCGGTCTCACCGTCTGGCGCTGCCGCTCGATCTGCAGATCCGCTAACGCGAAGAAAAAAGTCTTGTTCTTCACGATCGGACCGCCCAGGCTTCCGGTGAGCTGGTTCCGATTGATCCACGTGGGTGGTGCAGGACTCCAAACGCCATTGACGACCTGTTTGTTGTTGCTCCACGTGTTCGCGTCGAGTTTGGAGTTTCGGATGGCCCATGCGCCGGTTCCGTGAAACTGATTGGTTCCCGAACGTGTCAGGATTTGCACCTGGCCGTTACCTCGCCCCAACTCGGCGTCGACTGGAGTCAGGATGACGCGGAATTCGCCGACCATGTCGGGATGCACCTGCGTGGTCGCACCGACACCGTTCGCGTACCGCCCATCCTGGACGCTAAGACCGTCTCGCACCGTGTTGACCATACCGGTGCTGATCCCCGCAAAAGTGGTCGATTCACCAAGCGTGGCGCCCCGGACGCCGGCCATGGTCTGCATCAAATCGAGCACGTTGTTACTGACCAGAGGAAGATCGCGGACCTGCTTTTCCGCCAATACCTGTCCGATGGTCGGGGACGATTCGGCAATCAGCGCCGTAGCCTGCGCCGTGACTTCAACCGAATCCGTGAGCGCGCCCACCTGCAGGATGAAGTTGTATCTCGCCGTCGCGCCCTGGCCCAGTTGCACGTCGTTGAAGACCTGCGTTTTGAATCCCGGTAACTCCGCCGTCAGCCTGTAGGTGCCCGGCAGAAGACTGAGAATGTTGTACGTTCCGGCCTCGTTGCTGATCGCTGTTGTGACAACGCCGGTCTGAGTATTCGTGGCGGTAATCGTGACTCCGGGAATAAATGCCTGACTGGGATCCTGAACGAATCCACCCACGGACGCGTTACCGCTCTGAGCCCACGTGCTGTTGATTGGAAGCAGACAGAGAAGTGCTGCCGTAGCCAAGAGTCTCTTCATGATTTGTTTCCTCTTATTCACCATTGCCCTTTTTCGTTCGTGCAAAATTTGCGAATGTTATACGCGTTGAGGTGGACAAACTTCCAGACAAAAAAGGCGACTGGCCGCCAATGACGCGAATTACGCGAAGGGGCGCATCAACGATTTCTTATGCGCCCCTTCGCGTAATTTGCGTCATTGGCGGCCAGTCCCCGTCTTTATTTCCGCTTCCGCGGCTGCCAGATTTTTTTTCGCGCTGGAGTAATCCGGATTGATTCGCAGCGCATGCTCGAAGTGTTCTTTGGCCTCGGACAACTTGCCCTGCTTGACGAGGACTTCGCCCAGACTGTTGTGGGCATCCGCGAATTCGGGATCGATGGTCAATGCGCGTTCGTGATGGACCAGCGCCTGGGCAAGATCTCCGAGTTTGCCGAGGACGATTCCGAGATTGTTCTGAGCGAGCGCATATTGAGGATCGAGAGTCACGGCCCGCTCGAGGTGAGCCTTCGAACTCTGGAGGTCCCCCTGTTCGTCAAGGACAATGCCCAGGTTGTTGTGAACTTCGGCGTTCCTGGGATCGAGCGTCAGGGCCCGCTCAAAATGGGTTCTGGCCGCTGCATAGTCCCCTTGATCGCCCAATAACACTCCCAGAAAAATATGTGCCGGAAGGAGGTCCGGCGAAAGTTCCAGCGTTCGCTCGAAGTGGACCCTCGCCTCGCGCAAGCGTCCTGGCTCCTGTGGTTCTCTGGCGATTTGATAGTGGGCGTGAGAAGAATTCGGGAACGCCTCGACAACGCTTTGATAGATCTCGAGAGGCTTGCCGGCGTTGCCCTTCAATTCCGATTCTTTCGCGAAGAAAAGAGCGGCCGGAAGCAGGAACAACAGCCACAGTGCGGCGTGGCGCGTCCAGGCCGGAATCAGCCGCGGCAAAGCGCGAGACGGTTCACCTGCATCTCCTTCCGAGCGAACGCCCAGAGCCTGCCGCGTGTCTTTCTCGCGGATTTTCCAGATAAAGCCGTCCAGGTAGTAGTGCAGCAGGCCTGTCGCCGTGACAATGGAGATAACGATACGGACGACAGCATCGTTCTTAAACAGGCTCCAGGCATGAGTGAGCGATCCGAAAGCCAGGCACATGCCCACGTACACCAAAACGAGGAGCGCGCGCGGGCGGAATAAAAATCGGATGAAGGGACCTGCCTCAGGATTCTTTCGGGCCCGGTTCAAGTTGAACGACCAGACGATGGCCAGGTACTGAATGTCGTGCCACGATTCGAACATCACGAGCCCCATCAGCGGCCGCTCGAGGACGGACACGGTGTACTTCAAGTAAAGACAGGTTACAGCGATGAATAGGAACTTCAGCGGGTTCGGCGGTCGTCCCTCGCGAATGGCCCGCCATGTCTGGATCACATAAACGAGCGTCAGCACGATCGTCAGCGCCAGCCATGCCCGTGCGAACCAGGCGAAGGCACTGGCCGGCACGGGGGGGCCGCCGCTCTGATAGAAGCTCGTGACATACGATGGCAGGTCGTTGTTCAGGACGAACACGCACATGCCAAACCACAGCAGGCAGATCATTTGATCCAGCCACGCGGGAGTCCTGGCGGACGGCTTGACCTTGGCGTCGTAGATACGAGCAAATCCGTAGACCTGCATCATCCAGTGCCACTGCCCCCACAACAACGCAAGCAAGATGACACTGTGCAGGGCGAGGTAAGCGAACCACGTCGTGATCGCGAACAGAAACACCGGCGCAATGATCAGGCGAATTCGAAAGCGGCGAAAGAGCGCGCGGTCTCCGTAAGCTCGCAGAATCCCGGGCAAGTAGTGAGCCATCGCCAGCGCGAGCCCAAACGTCAGAAGGCCGTCCATCCAGCCGGTGCGCCGGGCGACGCCAAATGCCAAAAGGATGGGAAGCGGCGTCAGCAGGACAAACGCCATGTCCTGCAGAGGACTGAAAATCCAGTAGCGGGACTGCGGAGGGCCCGATTCAACAGCCTTTTCGTTGGTTGAGCCTTGTGCCTGGAGCGTCATGACCGCGTCCTACGGTACGATCGCGCTGGTACGGACGTCGTGGCCTTGATCGTCGAGAATAGCCTCCGGGAACTGGTTGTTGTCCTGACAGATGTATTCGAACAGCTCAAGCCCATCCGTCCACCTCATATTGAATCCGCTCGTCCATCGCGCTGTGTATGCGCCCGGATCGTCGATTGTTACTTCATACTTCAACGTCCGGAAGTCGGGACGCGACAGGCGCTCGATCAGGTGAAGTTGGTCGGTGTGCGGTAGCCCGTCCCGGTTCATCCAGAATTTTTCATTGAAGCCGACGGTATCCACCACCAGGGCGTCCCGTTCCCAATGACCAATGGAGTGCCCATAATAGCTGGGAACCAGATCCCTGGGGTGATCCCGGCCATCCATATATATGATCCGGTAAGAATG
>QHXD01000566.1:3533-4546 GCA_003223895.1 Acidobacteriota bacterium | reverse complement strand
AAGTGATCCATCGGAGTTGAAAGCCGCCATTTCCGCAGATCCTCTCTCGCCCGTCCCAGAGCCGGCTCGAGGTGTGGCGAAAACAACTCGATTTCCCCGATTCCGCATTCAGTGCAGGCTTTGATCATGATGTCGACGGCATCGGCCGCTCCAGGCGTCCGGGGCATCTCCCGGAAACTATAGGTAATGGCACCGAGCCGTACTCCGCTCACTATCGAATCGATCTTTGCGCCCAGCGCCATCGACACCGGTATGCCGGCCAAGGCAACCTTAACGAAGTCTCGTCTGGAATATGCGTTTTGCATGGCTCCTCCCGATAAGCGTAAGCATACATGGATAACGAACCTTGACAAGAAAACTACCGTATTTCCGCGTATCATACGCCACTCGCACCATTAACGGCCTCTTCCCGGTGGAACTTTCGGATTCTATTGCCTCCTGATCGGCTACCTCATTTTCAGATCGACCTTTCTGCCTCGAATTCTGGGTGCGCTGATGGCGTTTGGCGGTTTGGGTTGGCTGACCTTTCTGTTACCGCAGCTCGCAAATTATCTGTTCCCCTACAATCTGGCGCCCGGCATCCTCGGGGAAGGATCGCTGACCCTGTGGCTTCTCGTGATCGGCGTCAACGTTCCGAGGTGGGAGGAGCAGGCGAGTCTGGAAAGAGCCACAGAGAGCGCTCGAGTATGACGTTACTGCCCATCCACGTCTTCGCAGCTGGACTGGGACTCGTTTCGGGCACTGTTGCCCTTTTTGCAGCGAAGGGGGCAAGACTGCATCGCAAGAGCGGGATGCTGCTTGTCTATGCGATGCTCACGATGTCGGCTTGTGCCGCGGTCCTGGCCGTGGGCGGCGCGTGGGCGGCGGTGAACATCCCCGCGGCGTTGCTGACGGCGTATCGGTGATCAGCGCGCTGACCACGGTCCGGCCGCCTTCGGCAGGGTCGCGTTGGCTGGATGTCGGTTTGATGCTGATGGCGCTGGTCCTGGGCCTGACCACTCTCACGTTCGGGT
>QHXD01000566.1:0-3496 GCA_003223895.1 Acidobacteriota bacterium | reverse complement strand
AACCTCCGTCAAATGTGTGCGGCGTGCTTGTCCAAATCGCCACTCCCCCGCCCCCCCTTAGCGTGAAGAAGATTACCTGGCGGCCTAAGAACTGGCCGTCCCAAAGAGTTATCTAACCGGGGGGATCATTTATGAAATCCAAGTTCAATCGCATGCTTCAAGCAGCCGCCACCAGCGCTATCGGGGGCCTCTTCATCGCCGCCGGATTCGTCCTTGGTGGCCAGGCGCCCGCTGTGGCGCCACAGATTGTTGGCGATCTCGGCAACTCCGACCGCTATTTGACGCACGTGGCTACCGACAAACCAATCTATCGTACCGGCGAAAAGCTCTACGTCCGCGGCGTTATCCTCCGCGCGGATGGCCACTCCCCCATGCCTGGTTCTCAAGGTTCGACCGGCACAGTCTCCTTCGAAATCAAGGGCCCCAAAGGCGACACCGTGGCCTCCGGTCTCTCTGCGATTATCGACAGCACCGTCGGATTTTCCTGGGACATTCCAGCAAATCAGGCCGGCGGGGAATATACCGTCCGCATCTTCTATCCGTCGGGCGATGTCCCGGCTGAGCGCAAGTTCGATATTCGCGCCTACCGCGCACCGCGCCTGAAGAGCCAGATCGTTTTTGTGCGCGACGGTTACGGCCCGGGCGATACGGTTGCCGCCAGCCTCCACGTCGAACGCGCCGAAGGCGGAGTTCCGGCCGGAGCCAAGGTCTCCGTAAGCGCGCGCGTCGATGGCGATGCGATCTGGAACGGTGAAACCGCCGTTGATGGCTCCGGCAACGCCGGCGCCAACTTCAGGCTGCCCGCAGCTATAGCCCGCGGCGAGGGCGTCATCGCCATGGTTATTCAAGATGGCGGAACGGTCGAGACCGCCACCAAGACCATTCCCATTCTTTTGCAGACGATTGACCTGGCAATCTATCCCGAAGGAGGCGATCTGATCGCCGGCCTGCCCAACCGCGTCTACCTTGAAGGTAGAACGCCCACCCAGAAGCCTGCCGATATGGTGGGCGTTATCGTGAATGCTGCGGGAAAGGAAGTCGCCACATTCCGTACCGAGCACGAAGGTCGTGGCCGATTCTCATTCGTCCCCGCTAAAGGCGAAACGTATTCGCTCCGCATCACTGAGCCGGCTGGGATCAAGACAGTGTTTCCTCTCCCGTCCGTCAAGGGATCCGGCGTCGTCCTTTCCTCGACCTCCAATGTCACGCCCAGGCAAAAGGACGTCGTGTTGCGAATCGCCGCTACGGCGGACGGCGCTTATGGTGTGGCTCTTACTCAGCACGGCAAAGAATTCTCCTTCAAACGCATCACGCTCAAGGCTAACCAACCCAACGATGTCACACTCTCCCTTCCGAGGTCCCTCGATGGCGTGATCGTGGCCACGGTTTACGACGACCGCAAGACTCCGATGGCGGAGCGCTTGTTGTTCCGCCAGCCTGAACACAAGCTCACGGTAAAGATCGTTGCTGACCGAACCGACTATGTTCCCGGCGACAAGGTTACCCTCCGGGTTACCACCACCGATGAGACGGGCAAGCCGGTCGGTGCGATGGTTGGCCTCACCGCTACGGACTCCAGCGTTCTTGAAATGATCGACAAGCGCGA
Organism: Acidobacteriota bacterium; assembly: GCA_003223895.1. Classification (GTDB taxonomy): domain Bacteria; phylum Acidobacteriota; class Terriglobia; order 20CM-2-55-15; family 20CM-2-55-15; genus 20CM-2-55-15. The sequence goes on along the minus strand of QHXD01000566.1, from coordinate 1,890 downwards.
GCAAGCCCCGCGTCTGCCGGTGATGGTCCTGCTCGAAAACGACGTCAGGAATCTGTCCGACGCCCACGTCTACCTGGACGAGAGCAACCCGAAGGCTCCACTCGCGACGGACCTGCTGTTGGGTACGCAGGGCTGGCGCAGATTCGCCACCGCAGGAGCCGGATCTCTTAACGGTACAATCACGGATTCAACCAGTGCGGTTATTCCGGGCGTCACTGTTCGAGCAACGAACACGTCCACAGGTGTGACTCTCACGGCAATCACCAACCGAAGTGGTGCGTATGTGTTCCCTGGTGCCAACTCGGGAACATACCGTGTGAGCGCGTCGCTGCCCGGCTTCGAAACGAGGACCGTGACAGGCTTGAAAGTGACGGCCAACAACAATCTGCGGCAAGACCTTCGGCTAGCGGTTGCTACCGTGAATATGATGATGGCCCAAGCGGCTGTGGCGGCCCCGCGCCCAAGGGATCTGCCGCTTGCCGGCAGAAATATATTCGACCTCGTCGCTGTACTTCCGGAAGCTCGGAACGATGGAATCCGTAAGGCAGCTGGCATCAATCCGGACATGGTGGACGAAATTCGCCCGATACTGGGGCCCGTCGATGCCGACCGGCAACAAGGACAGCAAGGACAGGCTGGCCGCATAGGCGGGGGTGGTGGTGGCCTAGGCCGCCTGGGGATCTTCGCGCGTAATGAAGCGCTCGCGAACATCGTGACTGTCCGTGAATACGCTCACACCCTTCGCCCAAACTGGACGGAGGGCTCGCGCGTGGACTTCGCCGAAACGGTCTACTGGAACGCGGGCGTCAAGACCGATGCCTCCACCGGCATCGCCACGCTTTCGTTCAACCTCAGCGATTCCGTGACTTCATTCAGAGTTCTGGCCGATGGCTTCACCCAGGATGGCACGCTTGGCTCCAGCGTCAGCCACGTCGAATCCGTACAGCCTTTCTCTATTGAACCGAAGGTGCCGCTTCAGGTCACCAGCGGCGATGTGATCCAGCTTCCCATTGGCATTGTCAATGGCATGAGCCGGGAACTCCGCGGCGCTGAAGTCACCGCCGGTGGAACCTCCGGTCTCAAGTTCACCAGGCTCGGTGACAATCCGGCTACACTTCGTCCCAAAGAGCGCACACGCCGGCTCTTTCAGATCGACGTCGGCCGCGAATTCAGCGGCCCTGCCAATCTCACGCTCGACGCCAGGGCCGGCCGCTATCGCGACACTGTCAGCCGAAAGCTCGACGTTCAGCCCCTGGGTTTCCCCCACGAAAGCTCCACGGGCGGCGTGCTGGAGCGCAATGGCTCCAAATCCTTTGAGTTCACACTTCCGGACGACATCGTCCGCGGAAGCCTCTCCTCGAGCGCGACTGTTTATCCTACTCCGCTGGCCAGCATGACCGACGCGCTTCAATCCCTGCTTCGTGAGCCCAACGGCTGTTTCGAGCAAACCAGTTCCACCAGCTATCCGATGGTCATGGCTCAGCAATACTTCCTCACGCACACGGGCATCGACCACGCCCTCATCGAGAAGGCCAGAGATCTCCTCGAAGTCTCCTATAAGAAACTGACTGGGTTTGAATCTCGCACGAAGGGCTACGAATGGTTCGGCGCCGATCCCGGCCACGAAGCGCTCACCGCTTACGGCCTGATGCAGTTCACCGACATGGCTCAGGTACGCAGCGTGGACAAGGAGATGCTGGATCGCACCCGAACCTGGCTCCTTTCCCGGCGTGATGGAAAGGGTGGCTTCAGCATGAACCCGAAAGCCCTCGATAGCTTCGGCGGCGCCCCTGCTGACACCACCAACGCCTATATTGTGTGGGCTCTGATCGAATCTGGCGAGAAAGGGCCCCAGAAGGAAATGGACAAGGAAATCGCCCTGGTCAAAGC
>QHXD01000565.1:6299-8262 GCA_003223895.1 Acidobacteriota bacterium | reverse complement strand
CTTTGATGACGTCAAGCACGGCGGAACCGGCACCATAGCCCCGTATAGACGCAACCAATTTGGGGGCGCTTTGGGGGGACCCATCAAGAAGGATAAAACCTTCTTCTTCGGCACCTACGAAGGGCTGCGGTTAGGCAGCGGAACAAATATAAATCCCCAGGTGCCGACCCCTCAAACCAGGCTGGGAATCGTTCCGTACAGCGCCTTCCAAGGCACGGACCCGAAGCTCTACAACTGTTCGCCGGGCGCCACCTCCTGCATGGTGCCCGTGAGCCCTGTCATCAAGCCCTACCTGGACCTCTTCCAGTCTCCCAACACCCCGGACCTTGGAGACGGCACGGCATATTTCATTGCTGCGCCCCTCCAGGTTACCCGCGAAGACTATTTTATGGGCCGGGTCGATCATCAGATCAGCGATAAAATGAGAATCTTCGGCAGATACAGCTTTGATAAAGATTCTAACGTGATCCCAAACTTCAACGGCAGTTCCGTTGCCGATGAGCACGATGTTTCCCGCAGACAATATTCCACGATTCAGGTAACCAACATATTCCGGCCGACTCTCGTGAATTCGTTCCGTTTCGCCTACAATCGAACCTTCCAGAACTTCGATGATGTTATAACCGACCCGCGGGCTCAGAAATTGTACTTTGTTCCTGGCGAACATTTCGGGACGATCTCTTTTGGAGGACAGGGGCTCTCAATGCAGCCGCTGAATTTCTTAGGAGTGGATAACGGCGCACCCCGAGAGTACTGGTATAACCTGTTCCAGGAGGGTGACGATCTCACCTATATTAAAGGAAGGCATTCCTTCAAAATGGGCGCGGATATCCGGCGAATTCAGGACAACGCGATCAGTTCCAGCAACTCCCGAGGCGACTACACATTTGAAGATATTCCGGGCTTTCTTACCAACCACCCTATTCGTTTTGACGCTCCACCGCCGGGCGCGAACAGCTACCGGGGTCTGCGGGAAACCTTGTACGGGACCTATTTTCAAGACGATTTCAAGGTGAGCCAGCGCTTGACCCTCAATCTGGGCTTACGGTATGAAGCCATCAGCAATCCCTACGAAGTGAATGGAAAGATGGCCAATCTGCTGCACCTGTCGGATCCCGCACCGACGGTTTTGAAGGACAGTTTCTTCTCCGTAACGAAAAAGGACTTCCAGCCCCGGGTCGGCTTTGCGTGGGGGCTCAACGGAAGCGGAACAACGGTCTTGCGGGCGGGATTCGGTATCTTCCATGACCACATCCTCCCTTATGCTTACACGGCATTGGCTACGGGCACCCCTCCCAACTGGACCACACTAAGCGACCTGACGAACCCGGTATTCCCCCTAGATACGAACTTGACCATGGGCCCTGCTCCACCGTTCCAGTTCAATGCTTATCCTGCCACGGTGAAAGAGCCAACCAAAAACAGCTATAACCTGACTTTGCAGCAGCAGGTCATGAGGAACACGGTGCTCGAGGTAGCCTATATCGGCTCTGAATCCCACCATTTGCAAAGAAACGGGGAATGGAACCCTGCTGCTCCCATCAGCCCCGGGGTTTTCCCGGCCGCGTTCAAACAAAGCAATCGCATCAACCCCAACTATGCCTCCCTTACAGCGTCCCGATTCGACGCGAATGCCAACTACAATGCCTTACAAGTTGCACTGAAGCGGAGGGGTTCCAGCGGATTGCAGTACCAAGCGTTTTACACCTATTCCAAATCCATCGACACAAAATCAACTATCGCCGGCGGCGAATCACGCCAGGAACCCAACACGGTGATGGACTTCCTGAACCCGGGCCGCGACCGGGGGCGTTCCTCCTTCGACGCGAGACACAATATTGTCCTCACGACCACCTATCCCTTGCCCTTCCGCTTCCAGCAGAAAGTCGTGGGGGCGATTTTGGGCGGGTGGACGGCTAATGGAATTGGCACGTTCCGTACAGGGGAACCGTTTACCGGGCGC
>QHXD01000565.1:5700-6276 GCA_003223895.1 Acidobacteriota bacterium | reverse complement strand
GTCCCAACTTGAACCCGGGCTTCAGCAACGATCCCACGTCGGGAGTTTCAAAAGGGTGAGCGGGTGTACCCGCCGGAACACCGTTGGGGGTGTCCGGGGCTCCGGGGACTACGGGCCTGTGGTATGACCCCTGTGCCTTTTCGAGGCCGGCGCCAGGAACCTATGGCAACCTGGGAAGAAACACCCTCACGGGGCCGGGGTTTTACAATATCGATTTTTCCGCGGACAAGGTATTCAAACCAAACGACCGGATCAATGTGCAATTGCGGGCCGAGGTTTTCAATATCCTCGACCAGGCCCATTTTTATGCTCCTGGGTTCAACGTCTTTTCGGGAAGCGCCGGTCATATCGGCAGGCTAATCTCGTCCCCAGGCGGCAGATTGACTCAATTGGGGCTGAAAGTGACCTTCTAAAAACCCAGGTGTGAGTTCCCAGCCGCTCCGCGGCTGGGAACTCGGAGGGTCTTCACGGAACAGGCACCAGATTCACCCCAGACAATGGGGCGCCGTCGCGAGTGAAGAACTGCAGGCTTCCAGATGCGGACTGCCCCGCTGCGGTTCCGAACAAGATCAACTG
>QHXD01000565.1:0-5588 GCA_003223895.1 Acidobacteriota bacterium | reverse complement strand
AGAAAATCACCGCGTTCATTGTACCTCCCGCGCAGACTGGTCGCAGTGACCGGCGACTTTGCCGTGAATCTGAGAATGCCTTGAAACGCCGGCGGAAAACCGGAGAACAATTCGTTCGCGAACTTAGCCACCTGGCCGCGAGACGGGATCGTCAGGGATGCGGACAGTCCTGTGGAGGAACCGTCCAGCCGGCGAACCTCAAAGTTTACGTTGACAGGCGAATCGGACGGGTTGGCGATCGCCAAACCGGTGGATTTGAGGTCGCCCTGCCCAGCCGATGACTCGACGTACGTTTGAAATGTCGACCCCGGCGGAGTTGAGGATACGCCGGCTTCGGCAACGGTTACCCCGCCGCTCTTGAATGAGAAAATCGAAATCGCGGAAGGCACGGCGCTCGTCGACGTGGCGGTAATCCGTACCGACCCCACCTGAATGGTGTTTCCTCCATTTCCGGTCATCATGCGGATCGAGGCACGTGGCGGAATCGTGTAGTAGAAAGCGGAACCGTTGGCACCGTTCACCTCAATGTTGAGAACCGGAGCAGTTTGAGTTGCTGACCCCGGCCCGACAAACTGGACCGTACCCGACTGAGGAGTATCCGTAGGATTCACTAGAATCACCTGTGTGGTCCAGCCCCCGCCATTGGCAAATTGAGAAAGCACTCCAGAGCCTCCGACATTGAGAGGCGACACCGGCAGCGTTGTCATCAGAAACTCGCCGCGCTCGTTTGTCCGCCCGCGCAAGGCTATAACGGAAATAGGAACCGCCGAACCGAAAGTAAACGTTCCCTGGATGTTGGAGCCGCCATTGAACGGAGACTCGTTCAGAAAAGCCGACATCTGATGATTAGCAGCCAGCGACAGAGTTCCTTGCCCAAAGTCAATGCCGTCGGGGGTTGTAAAATAGAACTCAATCGTCGCGCTGACATCGTTGGGATTAGCTAGAGCTATCCCGGTGTTGACGGGGCCGGCGACGTCGACAAAAATGCGCCCGGAATTAATCAGCGAAGAAACCGGTACACCAGCTTCCGATACGAGCACGCCTTCCCTCCGAAGTCCAAAGATCGCGGTGCCGGACGGAGTAGGTCCCGAGGTCGGTTGAATTCGAGCGTATCCGGTTTGCAGCGCACTCGAAGAGGCCGTCGTGATCCACGATTGCGCGCCCATGGACGGGGTGACGTAGGATACCGTCTGGCCCGGCGTCGGTGCCGGAACGGGCGGGGGCGGCGGCGGTGATGGTGGCGGCGGAGTCATCGTGTTAGCTACTGTTACAGCCACTGCGGACGAGGTGGTTTGATTTCCAGCACCGTCCCGTGCGACGGCGGTGAGGCTGTGGGATCCGTTTGAAGCCGTCGTCGTGTCCCACGTAACGGAGAATGGAGCCGTCAGATACTCAGCTCCCAGGTTAGTGCCATCGAGTTTGAATTGAACTCCAACAACGCCGATATTGTCCGAAGCCGTGGCCGAAATCGTGATCGTGGCCGAAACCGTCGAGCCGTTCGCAGGGTTCATGATGGAGACTGCCGGAGGCGTCGTGTCGGTAGTGTTGCTCACCGTCACAGTGACCGTTGAGGACGTGGTGCTGTTGCCGGCGGCATCTCGAGCGACGGCGCTAAGCGTGTGCGAACCATTGGAAGCGGAGGTCGTATTCCACGATATCGAATATGGAGAGGCGGTATCCTCGGCACCCAGATTGGCGCCGTCGAGTTTGAATTGAACACCAGCAACTCCCACATTGTCTGAAGCGGTGGCCGTAGCGGTGATCGTGGCCGAAACCGTTGCGCCGTTGGCCGGGCTGGTGATGGAGACTGCCGGAGGCGTCGTGTCGGTAGTGTTGCTCACCGTCACAGTGACCGTTGAGGACGTGGTGCTGTTGCCGGCGGCATCTCGAGCGACGGCGCTAAGCGTGTGCGAACCATTGGAAGCGGAGGTCGTATTCCACGATATCGAATATGGAGAGGCGGTATCCTCGGCACCCAGATTGGCGCCGTCGAGTTGGTATTGAACGCCAGCGACTCCCACATTGTCTGAAGCGGTCGATGTAGCCGTGATCGTGCCCGAAACAGTTGCGCCGTTCGCAGGGCTGGTAATGGAGACAGTCGGTGGTGTCGTATCCGGCGGCGGAGTGCCACTGCCCATGGCAATGGGTTGAGTCGAGATGATGACATCGTCATACCAGGTATTGCCGACCGGATGCGCCCGACTGGGATCTTTATTGGTGTGATAGGGCGACAGCAGGAATTGACCGTAACCATTGCTATCGGATCCGGCCCAGTCAACTCTGGCCGCCCCGAAATCGATAACCAACCGCCCATCGACCCACAGTTGAACGCGGCTGGCAGGGGCGTCGCTGGCCCCACGAATCTCGAGGCGGCCCGTGAATTCCATCCATTGGTTGGCGACATAATGCGCGCAGGTCGGGTTCAGCGGAGCGGAATAATTGGGCTGAGAGTTAAAACCAGAACCAGAGCCGCCCTGACTTGTGGCTTTCGCAAAAGTGCAACCCGCGACATCCTCGATGCCGTAGTCGTCGGAACCTAGTTGACCATACATTTGGGGAACGCCGCGCTGCCAACCATTAATCATGGTGGATTCGACAAGACTGCTGCTGGAACCTTTGGGGGGGTTGCCGTACCAGATGACCTGTTTCCAGCCGCTGCAGCTGCCACCGGTGCACTGGAAGTCGGTGTTTAAAAAATTGGAATCGAACTTCTGATAGAACTGGAAGTAGACAACGTTGCCCAATGGGGATCCGGGTCCAATATAGGGAAACGTGCCATCGGTGTAGCGTTTGAACGGTTCGGCAAAGAAGCCGCTCGAATTGGCGCTGCTGTTGGAGGGGATGGTGAATTTCAGCGAACCGGCTCCGGAGTGCGGATTTGTCGTGTCGATCTGGGGATAGACGCACTGTCCGTTTTGAATGACCGCGGCCGTGTTGCCGGGACCGGAGCGGTCCAGCCCGAAGCCATAGTTCGTCTGTCCGGCGAAAACGGTATCGCACTGTGTTCCCGTGGGCCAGGTGTAAAAGAGACTGCTCGTGCTGTCGAAGCTGAAACAGCCGAGCACGCCCGTCTGAGCACACTTCTGAGCGAAGGAGGAAGACGACGCCGCGCTGACGGTCAGCGTGAACGCCGTGGTGCGGGACAGCGAGCCGGATGTTCCGGTCACCGTGATGGTCGACGTTGCCGTCGGAGTGGACGCCGAAGTCGAAATGGTCAGAGTCGAAGTGCAGGCCGCCAGACAGGACCCAGGAGAAAAGGAAGCCGTGGCCCCGGACGGTAGACCGGAGGCCGAGAAGGAGACCAAGGTGCCGGTACCTGAGACGAGAGTGGCCGTCACCGTATCGGATGCGGATTGTCCCTGGACCGCCGTGCTGCCGCCTGTGTTGGAGAGCGAGAAGTCAAATGTCAGAGGGGAATTGATCACGGTGACGGTCACGGATGCGGAAGTGGCCTGGTTTCCCGCGGCATCGCGGGCCACGGCAGTGAGAGTGTGCAAGCCGTTGCTGGCAGTCGTGGTGTTCCAGGATACCGAGTAGGGGGGAGTCGTGTCCTCGGTGCCGAGATTGGCACCGTCCAGCTTGAATTGCAGGCCCGCCACACCCACATTGTCCGAGGCATTTGCCGAAACCGTGATCGTTCCCGAGACGGTGGAAGCCGCGGCGGGTGAAGATATCGCTACGGTCGGCGGGGTGGTATCGGGCGAAGGTGGGCTACTTCCGGAATGCTTATAAAGAAAGACGTGGCAAGTCGCGTTGCTTCCACAGCTAACGAATAAGTTCACACCGTAGGTACTGATCGGAGTGGCGACGGCAAAGATGTCAAAGTTCGGTTTGGTCGAACTCGACTGCGCTTGCCATACATCCGTCTGGACATCATACGTATAAAACTGGCCATTGTTCGGCGTGAGTGCCAGATACTTCCCGCTGACAGGATCGACTGTCAAGGGCCCCACCAAACCACCGTTGTACAGCGCAATGGGCGGGTTCGCGAGCCGGGTAACCTGTCCGGAGCTGGAAAGCTTGTAGAGCGCTCCGGTCATCTCGCTGTAGAAAATCAGCACCTGGAGAACCGGATTGTATCTGGCCGAATGCCAGGTGCCGCCGATGGCGAGATTGGTGGCCAGCGTGGACCATTGATTGGTGGAGCTGCGATAGAAATAGACGCTTGCGCTCCCGCTGACCCACACCAGACCTCCCAATTCGGGGAAGTATTCGAGGGCATCGCAGCAGTTGTTGTAATCGCTGGTGAAAGGGAAATTCGCGAGTGGCGGCTGATCCCAGGTTTGCGCGGCAATGTTGTACCGGTGCACGACTTGCTCGGTGAACGGCCGGTGATAAAAGGTTCCTGTTGCCGGATCGATGGCGCTATGGTGGTAGCCGTGCACGATTCCCGATGCCCAGGACGGCTGTGCCCGCTTTTGCCAGGAGTTGGTCGCCTCCGAATAGCTCACAAATTTGGCCGTCGTGCCTACGCTCGCATTGTGATCGCCACCGAGGAAGAAGACCTGACGCGAAACCGGATCCCAGACGGCGTCGTCGGTATAACCGATGATCTGGCCGGAAGCCCCTCCGCCCATGTCCGAACTGGAGAACGTGGCATTGAGATTGTTGGTTTGAAGCTCGGCCCATGTCCCGGGTTGCATCGACGCCGCACGACTTCCCAAAGCGGTCGTCTGAGCAGAAGTCGTGTGAAGATAAAAAAAGACAAAAGCTGAAGCGCAAAGGGTGATGACAATTGTACGGAGTGAGTTGAATGCGGACAGAGTTCTCTTCACAAGAAGGCCTCCTGTCTTTTTCTGTGTCAATATAATTGGCAACAATGCCGCCGCTCGGATGAGCAAACTAATATCCAAATTACGCAGGATCACGGCGATATGCATCAGCGGGGAATCCACGCGCTTTGCCAACGGGTTGGGAATATTTCCAAACCGCGTCGCGACGCTGCGCGACTCAAATTGGTCGCAGGGAGTCTAACGAGTTGAGCGATTACGGCGTGGTGTGTCCTGGTGGTGTCGGGGTACGAAAAACCATGAAAAAATTCCTCGGAACTCTAGCCACAACCTCTGAGGTAGCTCCGCATTCTTGAAGCTGATGAAGTTCGATCCGCGGTTGGAGGCAGAACTCGAGTGCTTCTGCATGCCAAGTCTAGCCCAGGCCCGAACCCGTTCGGTATCGGCGGAGCCTAGCGGTTTTCAGCCCGGAAGTGCTTGCGAGGGTTGCGTGGCTCGGCAAATTCATCGAGCACGCTTCTGACCTGCTCGGCCAGCTGCCGGGCTGTGTAGGGTTTTTGCAGAAAACTCGCCGGTCCCTTCCCGGAAAGCCGGCGCGTGACTTCCATTTCGCTAAAACCGCTCGAAAGAATTACGGGAACATCCAGGCGGATGGACTTAAGCCTCTCCAATACTTCGTCACCCGGCATTCCGGGCATCGTCAGGTCCAGCAGAACCAGCGATACCTTGGCCGAACACTCGCGGAACCGCAGGATGCCTTTCGCGCCGTTTTCGGCGAGGAGCACGGTGTATCCCAGTCGCTCCAGAGTAGCCCGAGCGGTGCGCCGCACTACTTCCTCGTCATCGATGACCAGAATC
>QHXD01000564.1 GCA_003223895.1 Acidobacteriota bacterium | reverse complement strand
TGTGGGTTTCTTTCTGGCGGCAGGCATCGGCTTCACGAGCACAAGCCTGGCACAATCAGGTACCGGAGTTTTCATCAATCAGCGTGAGATCGACATGCAACAAGTAGCCGCGTTACGGGTGGTATATGGCATGGCCCCGCCGCCGGGCCAGTATTGGTATGACTCGCGCAGCGGTTTGTATGGATACTGGGGCTACGAGGCTGCCGGCTACATCCGCCCGGGCCACAACTTCGGTCCGGTATCCCCTCGCGCATCACGGGGGAACACCGGCATCTACTTGAATGGGCGCGAAATTAATATCACTGAAGCCCTTTTCTTCAAACGGCTCTTTAGCGTTGTGTATCAGGGTCACTTCTGGCTCGACGGATTTACACGCAACCTCGGCTTCGAGGGCTCTCCCGTACCCATCGCTAATGTCGTCGCCGCCGTGCAGCGCAGCCAACGATACGGTGCCGGAGGCGAATACCACTGGCGCGACGGCAGCAGCGCCGTCGTCTCCAGCGAAGGCAATTGCACCTTCGCGGCGATCCCCGGAGCCCCGGTGTATTCCACCCCAGGGTGCGATTAAGCTGCAGCGGCGGTCTATGACCGCCGGTATTTCGTTGATTCCCGGAAAAACCGGCGCTCATAGAGCGCCGCTACAGTTTGCTCGATCCCAGTTTTTCCGTTCAGAAAGTCAGCCGCAACTGCAGTTGGACTACGCGGGCAGAGCGCGTCGCAACGACGCGACCAAAGTCGACGCCGCTCATGTTGGTTGAAACAGTCGAGTACTGTGTGTGATTGAGGGCGTTCTGCATGTCCGCTTTCAATTCGAGATCTTTCTTTTCGGCCAGGGAGAAGCTCTTTCCGAGAGAGAGGTCTACGTTCCAATAGCCGGGGCCGCGTACCGGCGACAAGTTGCTGGTGCCGCGCCGGACGGTTCGGTTTGAAGCGCGACTGACCTCCACCAATTGGAAAGCGGACGGATTCAAAAACTGCAGATTGCCGAAGCTGCAGCAGTTCTTGTTTACGGCTCCGTTGATGTCTAAAAGGTCCGGCCGCCCGCCCGTCTGAGTGATCCCGAATCGATCACCGATGGCCGGACCGGTCGATGCTCTCCAGATTCCCGAAATTTGCCACCCACCGAGCACGTACCGGCCCACCGTTGAATTGGCGAACGGTGTAGGCGTTGAATAAACCCAGTCAAAGGCGAAGTAATGTGCGACGTCGCCTGTCGACAGGCCGCGCTCGATCTTTACCTGGTCGAAGTCTTCCACGCTGGTACGCGTGTCACCGATGGATCCCGTAGAGATATCGCCGCCGGTGTACGACAGGGCCTTGCCCCAGGTGTGGTGGACGTTGAACAAAAGTCGACGGCTCAGGCGCTGCCTCAAAGTGGATTGCCAGGAGTTGTAATTCGTTTGTTGGGAATTGTCCCTGTAGGTGCCAGTGATGTCATTGGGGTTGGGACGAAGTCCTGTAATACGGTCGATGTTATTGAACGGCCGGACCAGGTCGAACTTGACGCCGCGCGTTCCAACAAATCCGGTTTCCAGGACCATTGTACTCGTCAAAGCGCGCTGGATTCCCAGCGTGTAATTCATCGCATAGGGAGGCCTCAGATTGGGATTGAGACGGGCTGTAATCTGCGGCTTCTTGTTGGGGTTCTGGGCAATAATGACCGCAGTTACGTCCTCCCCATAGGCAGGATACTTCAAGCCGGCGGCAGCCGCTTCCGCTCTGGTGAACGCGCCTCTGCTCTCGTACGGAGGCGGTGCGGCGCCACCCAGGGCATCGTATGACTGGAAATTTACACCGAAGCCACCGCGTACGACGAAGTTGCCCCGGCTGTCAGCCGTGTACGCGAACCCAAAACGCGGGGCGATGCTCAGATTGTCCCTGTTGTAAGGACTGTTCGGATCGCGCTGGGAACCCCACAGGAAATTGTTGGAGTCGAGCAGTCCATCCAGGTTGTAAACGGCCATGGGAAGTTTCCCAACGAGATTTTTCAGTATCTCCGGCTTCATGTTGTACGACTTCAGAGCCCGGCCGAAATCTCCTTTCCAACCCGTGGCGACGTAGGGGCCATAGCTGTCATAGCGGACTCCCAGGTTCAGGACCAGTTTCGGGTGCACGCGCCAGTCGTCCTGCGCGAAGAACCCGAAGTTGATCATGCGCCATGTGAACGGATATTCCTTGGACTCGGCGCTGACGGCGGCCGGCTCGTTCCGCTGGACATCCTGAATGGTCTGGAACGTTACCAGCGTGGCTGTCGTATCCGGTCTTCCTCCCCTCGGCATACTGTAGATGCCGCCGAACTTGAAGCCGTGCCTTCCGCGGAACATCGAGAACTGCTGCTCAAACGAGAAGCTTGGTATTGGTCCCTGCAAACGATTCTCTCGATTAAAGGTCGACATACCGGAAAACGCGATGACCGGAAGCCGGCGCTGGCCCGGAAATGATTCGGGCTTGTTGGGATCGGTAGTCTTCCAGATCTTGTCGATTCTCTCGAAAAAGTTCTGGTTGTATCCAAAGCGTGTGGACGAGGTCCACGCGGCCCGGCCGATGACATAGTTCAGGCTCAGACGCCGCGTAAAACTGGTGGTGTACTGGGGATTCAACGGTTGTTGAGATGTTTGCTCTGCGTAAGGATGTCCTCCGTAGAACGTCGCGGACAGGTTGCCGCCAAGCACCAGGTAGTCCACTTTCGCGTCCACATGATCGTCGTTAGCAATCTTAGGTGCAGCGCCGAACCAGACACCCAGGAGAGCCTCTGGAGCGGTCGGCTGATTGGGAAGAGGGACATGGTCTCGGAACAGTGGGTGGAGGATTCATGGCTATCGCAGTGCGCTGGCGATAACCCTCGTACGCGGCAAAGAAGAAGATTTTATCTTTCTTGATTGCTCCTCCCAGTGAGCCGCCGAACTGGTTCCACACCGAGTTCTGCTCGCGATCGAGGAACGGTTGACGGGCCGAGAGCACGGAGCCCTCATAACGATGAAACAGGCTGCCATGCAATTGGTTCGTTCCTGATTTCGTGATCAGGCTTAAATTGCCGGCCATCGCGCCACCGTATTCCGCAGACATCACACCCTTGACGAACTGCACTTCGGCCACCGATTCGGAGCTCATGATTTCGATCTTGTTGTAGCCTCCGTAGCCGGATATCTCGACCGGGCCGGCGTTGCCGTTCGCATCTGTTCCATTGGCCGTGACGCTCATCGAACTCCCGCCCAGGCCATTCAGCCGGAAACGAGTTCCGGACATGCCGTTGTTCGAGGCCTCGCCCCGGGTCAGCCCTGACCCGACATCGAGAATGTTCGTGATATTGCGGTTGATCATAGGCAGATTTCTCACCTCGAGCGTCTCGAGGCTGATCCGCTGCTCGGGGGAGAGCGTATTGACCATCGGCGCTTCACCGGTTACGGTCACGTTGTCGGTGATGGATCCGACCTCCAGGGCGTATGTTCGCCTCACATTCTGTGCGGCGCCCAGTGGAATTGCGCGGCTTTCGTAACTCCTGAACCCGGCCAGGCCGATCTTGAGCGTATACATACCGACGGGAACAAAGTCGAACCGGAATTCTCCGGTCTCGCCGGTCAATTGCTGCAACACGGCAGCAGTGCCTTCGTTGATCAATTGTATTTCCGCTCCAGGTAGGACGGCGCCGGAAGCATCTGTGACGGCTCCGGAGAAAGTCGCATCTGTTCGCTGGCCAAAACTCATAGCGGCCATCGCCAGGAAAGTCAGGGTCAGAAGCAGCAACTTCTGAATGTTCAAACGCATGTCATTCCCCCTTGTTTAGGACACACTTATGGAAGTCGATCTGAGCATCGACGAAATTCTTGGGAGGGTTCTGTTTCTGTGCAACCTGCGGAGGACCGTGAGCGCAACGCATGCAAACACCATGACGAGAACGACCAGCTTGAAAAGCCGCATGCGGTCTCCCTTCGGTTGTATTGAACGTTGGGCTTTGTTTGGCGAGTATTTAAGCGCGGCAGGTCACTGCGTACAAGAAAAATCGGTCGGATGGGATCCAGTTGCGGCTACAATGCCTGCCGCATAGATCAGAATCCCTCGGAGAACCCATGCACAAACCACTCACCGGAGTTCTGTTTTTCGCGACGACACTCATTCTGATATTGAGCGGCGGATTATCTTCAGAGGCCCTGAAGGCAGCGCGAGCACAGGCCGGAAGAAGCGCCGACAAGACCGTGTGGGATGGCGTGTACGCGGAGAGTCAGGCACTGCAGGGCAAAAATAACTTCGTGGCCAATTGCAGTGAGTGCCATGGCGATGAACTGACCGGCATAGAAGGTCCGGCGCTCAAAGGCGACTCGTTCATGAGTCATTGGGGAGGCGAGAGTCTGAATGCCCTGTTCACCCGCATGAAGACGATGCCCCCTGGCAGTGAAAAGCTCACTGAAGAGGTTTACCTGACTATCCTGGCGCACATACTCGATGCAAACGCATTTCCCGCCGGCACTGAGGAACTGAAAGCGAATATGCTCGACAGTATTCGCATCACGGCGAAAGACGGGTCAGGGGTGCCGAACTTTGCGCTCGTACAAGTCGTCGGATGCCTGGCGCAGGGCGCCGATAAAGCGTGGATATTGACCAATGCGCAGGATCCGATCAGAACTCGAAATCCAGACAAACCGACCGCAGACGAGTTAAAGGCGGCCGCGGCCAGGCCTCTTGGCATGCAAACGCTCAGGTTGTTATCTCCTGAATCCTTCACTTCCGGTTTCCGAATTGATTCCTATATAGGCCACAAGATGGAGGCCAAGGGCTTGCTGATAAGGACTCCCAACGACGTGCGCCTGAACGTCACCTGGCTGGAAACAATCGGATCGAGCTGTCCCTAGCAGCAACTACTGTAGCGGCGTTCTATGAAGGTGTGAATGAAGTGCAGGTCAGGCCGCATTCCCCTCCTTATGAAGGAGGGGTGGCCGTGCCATCAAGAAAAAGGACCCGTTCCGAAATGGCACCGACGGGGTGGTCGCTCACAAGTTAAGTTGCGGAATGCGTTTTGAAACATGGGGATCACGCACCCCCGTCTGCGCCTTTTTAAAGGTGGCTTCGCAACATTTTTATTGATGGCGCAGCCACCCCTCCTCTTTGAGGAGGGGAATACACTCGGCGAATTCATTCACAGCTGCTTCCAGAAATACCGGCGGTCATAGACCGCCGCTACAGGGAATCGGCCCGCGCTATTGGAAAAATAGTCTACGAAACAACTTGTCTATTTGCCGGAACCACCTTAGCCTATCTGGCAAGAACGCAAAACCTTATCAATGAAGAACATCTGATCTCAGAAGCTTCGGAGGGCTGATGCTTAGCCGTTGGCTTTGCTGGTTTGTCACTGGGCTCACTGTCATGTCAGTGTCCTCGGGCTATTACGGGGCTGCTGGTCCGCTTCAGCAATCGACCGGTGCGCCGCTGGCGCCGGCATCAACTCATCGGGCGACCGTCGATCAATATTGTATCGGCTGTCACAATGACAAGCTGAAAACGGCAGGACTCGCGCTGAACGCGACGGACGTCCAGGACGTGAGCAAGAACGTCGAGGTGTGGGAAAAAGTAGTACGGAAGCTTCGCGCCCGGGCTATGCCTCCAAGCGGACGGCCTCGCCCTGATGAAGGCACGTACAACGCGCTTGTCTCATACCTGGAAACGTCGCTCGACCGCGAGATCGCGGCCAGACCCAATCCAGGCCGAATCGATACGGCACGCCGGCTCAATCGAACCGAATACCAGAATGCCATTCGCGATCTCCTTGCGCTCGAGGTCGACGTCACTTCACTTTTGCCGAGCGACGATTCGAGCCACGGCTTCGACAATATTACAGTAGGAGAGTTATCTCCGACGCTGATGGAGCGATACCTCTCGGCTGCCCAGAAGATCAGCCGCCTGGCCGTCGGCACTCCCGTTCGGTCTCCCGGGAGCACGACTATCGTGCTTCCGGCAGACCTGACGCAAGAGGATAACCTCAGCGGCTTGCCGGTTGGCACGCGCGGTGGAACCGTAGTGCAGCAGACGTTCCCGATGGATGGCGAGTACGAGGTTCAGATTCGTCTGTCACGAGATCGCAACGAGCGGATTGAAGGCCTCACCGAACCGCACCAGATGGAGTTCACGCTGGACGGTGAACGCGTCCAGCTGTTTCGCGTAGAGCCCGCGCGAGGTGGACAGGACTACAACAAGCCGGAAGAGGCTCAGGGAGCTTTCACTGTCCGCCTTTCAGCGAAAGCGGGTCCGCACGCGATCGGCGTCGGATTTCTCAAGAGATCCTCTACGTTGCTTGAAACCGAGCGTCAGCCATACCAGGCCCACTTCAATGCGGACCGGCATCCCCGAACTCAGCCTTCGGTATATTCGCTGGCCATCACCGGACCATTCAATGCCAGCGGGCCGGGAGACACGCCCAG
>QHXD01000535.1 GCA_003223895.1 Acidobacteriota bacterium | reverse complement strand
GACGATGAGACCCCAACATTCGTCGAGGGTGATGAAGACCGGCTTCGCAGCGTCGCCACCCTCCGGGTCGTTCGGGACGAGCCGCTGTTTCCCAATACCGATCCGCTTCGGGCGCGCTTCCTCGAGCTGATTTCGCAATCGTTTCCGGATGCAAAGCGGGCCGCCGTTCCGTTGGCCGGGAGGAGTTCGGACGACGAGTTTGTCTCGGCTAGCTATCTTCCATCGAAGTTTGCCGTGAGCCGCATGGTGACGCACCTGGCTCTGGGGGAGGGTTTGCCGGTCCTCAGCAACGACGGCGACTCGGTTCTCTGCGCGCCCCTGATTGCAAAGGGCACAAGACTGGGCGTCCTTTACGCCGACAACCCGCAGAAGGACGTTTTCGATCAAAACCATCTCAAGCTCATGACCGCTATCGCGGCAGCGGCCTCGGAGGCTTTTGAGCGCATGCGGTATGGCGAGTGGCTGGAAGCCGAGAATCGGCGTCTGAACGAAGAGATCGATATCCAACACGACATGATCGGTGAAAGCTCGAACATGCGCGAAGTCTACGACTTCATCCAGCGCGTGGCTCGCGCGGAGGCGAATGTATTGATTCTGGGCGAGACCGGCACGGGAAAAGAACTGGCGGCGCGCGCCATTCATCGTAATAGTCTTCGCTCGGAAGGTCCTTTCATCGCGGTGAATTGCGGAGCGATCCCCGTATCGCTCATGCAAAGTGAACTGTTCGGCCATGAGAAAGGGTCATTTACCGGCGCCGTGTCGCAGCGGAAAGGAAAAATCGAATCCGCCGGCGGCGGCACCCTCTTCCTGGACGAGGTGGGCGAACTGCCGCTGCCGTTGCAGGCGGGTTTGCTGCGGGTCATCCAGGAACGGGAATTCGAACGGCTTGGGGGAACCCGGTCCGTGAAGGCCAACCTCCGCCTTGTGGCCGCCACGAACCGCAACCTGGCCGAGGAGGTGAAACAGGAACGCTTTCGCCAGGACCTGTACTTCCGGCTCCATGTGGTTTCCGTCCGGATGCCCTCACTCTCGGAACGGCGGGACGACATCCCGCTCCTCATCGAGCATTTCATTCGCAGACATCGCCGCACCGGTGGCGTCTCCGGCATCTCGCCTGAAGTCTTGCCGCTCTTTCTTTCTTATGACTGGCCTGGAAACGTCCGTGAACTCGAGAACGCGATCGAGCGCGCGTGCCTGCTCGGAAAATCCAGTCTCATTCTTCTCGAGGATTTGCCGGAAGCGATGACCGAACGGAAACCGGCAAATCCGGCCAGGAGCATGTCCTATCACGACCAGGTGAATGCAGCGAAGAAATCGATCATTCACACTGCGATGCACACAACGCAAGGGAACGTTGTTGAAGCGGCCAGCATCCTCGACCTCAATGCCAGTCACCTTTACCGCCTGATGCGCGACCTGTTTCCGAAGTCCTGAGACCGTTCTCCCTCGAGAAATGATCGTTCGCCTCGCAGAAATCATCATTCTCCGTGTGAAAATCACCATTCCCATTCTGAAAATCACCTTTCTTCGGCTGAAAGTGTGCATTCGCCAGAAAAAAGTCACCATTCTCCTTGGGAAAACGCGCATTCGCCGCGTGAAAGCGAGCATTCGCCAGACGAAAATGATCATTCCCGGGGAAAAGTCGGCATTCGCCGCTGAAATTGTACTAATCCGCCACTAAATTCGACGATTCCGCCAGTAATAACGACCATTCGCCACGCGAAAACGAACATAGCCCATTGAAAACTCGTCAGGCGTCTGAATGCGCGGATGCGGCACCGAGGATGCGTTAGAGAGCGACGACATATAGAAAAGGAGCACACCATGAGCAAAAGAAACAGAAGCGCGAAGACGGGAAAGTTCGTCACGTCTTCGTATGCCAGGAAACATCCAACAACAACGGTGACCGAAACTCGGAAGCCGCGTAAACGAAAGTGAGGTGTCTATGATTCGTCAGAGAATTCAGGAATACCGGATGCTCACGCGCGTCGTCGATTTTGGCGCGAAACACCTGGGCTTGTTTCCAGAACGAACCGTTGCCGGGGAACTCCTGGCGCAGATCACGGCGGCCGTAGGGAAGTTGCCGGAATACGCGACATGGCAGGTCACCGGGAACGAATCGGTTCGAACGAGTTCCAGAAAGCGTACAGCGGCGCGCGAAGCCGTGAAGACGCAGATGGACGCGATCCTTCAAACGGCGCGAGCTTTGAAGTTCCAGGGCTTCTCGATACCAAAAGACCCGAAAGAGGAGGACCTGATCAATGGCGCGCGCTCGTTTGCCCAGGCGGCTGAACCGTTGAAGCGGGAATTCATCCAACACGGCCTGCCGCCGGCGTTCGTCGAAAACCTGAATGCAGCAATTCAGGATCTCGAAGAAGCGCTGCTGAAACGTGCTGCCGGCAAGGCCGCGCGCTCGGGCGCGATTCGTGAGTTCAACAAGCTGCTGGACGAGGCTTTGAATCTCCTGGACCGTTTCGAAGCCCTCGTCGACAACACGATGGCGGATAACCCATCGGTTATGGCCGCATGGCATGTCGCTCGCCATGTGGAGCGCATCCCCCAATCGAAAACGGAACCGGAGCCCAAGCCCGGACCAAAACCGGAGCCGAAGCCGGAGGCTGTCGCAAGTCCGACCGCGACACACCCAGCTGACAAGCCTGCAACGGCTACTGCGTAATCCCAGGGCCAGGGATGTTTTTCATCATGGGCATCCCTGGCTCCCCGGATTCCAGGAGGTCTTAGGCCGACCACTATAAGCACCGGTTTTTCCTGGAATTGGCAGCCGCGGAGGGGCGTAAGATTCTTTCGCCCCTTACGGGGCTGGAATCATATACACAATTTCGTTCCCCACGCTGACGCGTGGGGCTACATTCTTACGCCGCTCCGCGGCTGCGGATTGCACATCTTTGTTTGGGGGTTGCGTACCGTCGATGGCGGATTTCAGATTATGACCGAGCCAGAGTGAAACGCTTAGGACAATTTCCGGTTAACTTCTCGTTGACTCGAATCACATTCGAACCTTATATACCGGCGTTAAGTTCAGACTGCAAAACAGAGAGAGGAGAAACTCATGAGCGGAGTGTTTGGAGGTGTTCGCAGGGACTGTCGCATTGGGGTGTTGGTGTTGGGGCTGGTCTTGTTCGTTGGGGCAGTTCCGGTTCTGGCGCAATTGCCGACCGGGACAATTTTGGGAACCGTGAAGGACGCTTCGGGCGCGTTGGTGCCCGGTGCCACCGTCACGGCCCAGAACGTGGAGACAGGCACCGTGCGCTCGATCTTGACCGATGAGACCGGCGCGTATCGTTTGGCCGCGCTGCCTGTGGGTCACTATGACCTGAGAGTCGAGCTGGCGGGCTTCAAGTCAACCACGCAGAAGGGATTTGTTCTCAATGTCGGCCAGGAAGCGGTCTTGAATTTTTCGCTGGAGGTAGGGACCACTCTGCAGGAAATCGTGGTCACCGGTGATGCTCCGCTTGTGAATACGACCACAGCGTCGCTTGGCGGCCTGGTGAACGAAGAGAGACTGAATGAGCTGCCGCTGAATGGCCGCAACTACCTGGACTTGACCTTGCTCCAGCCGGGCATCTCACAAAACACCGTGGTGATCCAGCTTGGCGGCGGCGCAGGAGGCAC
>QHXD01000080.1 GCA_003223895.1 Acidobacteriota bacterium | reverse complement strand
AAGATGGTACTCGGAAGCCTCCAGAATTTCGCGCAGCACGATCGTGGCGCGCTCGTTATTAGGTACGTCGATTCCGACGGTGGATTTGGCCGGTATGCGATCGATGCGGACCGACTCCGCTTCGAGTGCGAGGCAAAGGTCATCGCCCAGGCTCGTGATCCTTGAATATTTGATCCCGGCTTCGGGTTTGAATTCAAACGTCGTGACTACGGGTCCCGGATGGATCTGTTGAACATTGCCTTCGACTTCGAACTCGCGCGCCTTTTTCTCGATGAGACGGGCACGCGAACGGAGCTCGTCTTCGTCGATGGCGATGGCCGCGGCAGGCGAGTGGAGCAGGGCAGTGGACGGAAACTCCGTGGACGCCGGTTGAACGGCGGCGGATTTGCGTTTAGAGATTGTGTAGGGGCCGGCTTCAGCCGGCCCGGTTGTCGCGGCCGGCCCGCGCCGGCTAAAGCCGGCGCCTACACCGGCGACCACAGTTTCCGCAGGCACAACGGGCGCCGGCTTGTCCGTCACGATGGTTTGTTTCTTGAGTGTCTTTTCCTTTCTCGTTTCGGCTCGCGCGGCCTTCTCACGGGCGCGGCCGGCTTGCCAGTCCGCCCACTGCTCGGCGAGCGTCCCGACAAAACGGAAGCGCGGCTTCAGAATCGCTACTGCCCACGCGAACGAAAACGTCGTCGCCAGCAGGAGCGATATCAGAAACGTCGACATCAGGATGATGGCGGTGCCCGCGGGATTCAGCAGATTCTTCAAATTGTCCGCCAGGATGTTTCCGAACAGACCGCCCGCCGGAATGTGATCGCGAATCCGAAACGACGACAGGGAAAGCGACGCGGATAGTGTGACGATCATCAGGATCATTCCGGAAAGACGGACGCCGAAACTCGCCACCGGCCATGATGCCAGCCAGTAGAACGCGTACACACCCAGGAAGATCGGGATAAGAAAGGCCGACGAACCCCACGCCTGAAAGACAAGATCGGCCACATACGCGCCCACCACTCCGATGAAGTTCGTGGGTCTTTCCGCAAACAGCGGGTTTCGGCTGATATTGAATGAAGGATCGTCAGGGTTGAAGGAAACGAGACTCAGTCCCAGAAGAATAGCGATTGTCAGCAGCAGCAGTCCGACAAATTCGTTGACCCGGCGATGTGCTGTCGGTACCAGGTATGCCGTCCAACTTCGTTGGGCCATTGTCGATGATTTTAGCGGAATCCGTACCAGATTGCGAGATACACCGTGAGAGCGAGCGCAATCCGGTAGTACACGAACAAATATGTGCTGTGCGTCTGGAGGTAGCGAAGAAGGAACGCAATGGACAGGTAGCCGACAATACCTGCAGTGACTATGCCGACAATGAATGGGCTCATCTGATCTATCGTCACTCCCACTTTTAAGATGTCCAGCATCTTCTTGGCGACCGCTCCCGCGATGATCGGAGCCGAAAGATAGAAGGAAAATCGCGCGGCCGCTTCACGTTTCATGCCGACGAAGAGGCCGGCCGTGATGGTCGAACCCGATCGCGACACGCCGGGGATCAGAGCGAGCGCCTGAGCCAGGCCGACTGTTATCGCATCGGACCAGGAAATTTGTTCGAGATTCTTTTTGTGCCGGCCAACCCATTCAGCGAAGACAAGCACCAGGCCAAGCCCCGCCAGCGTGAGCGCGATCAACTTCGGTGCCCGCAATGCTGTTTCCACCGCGTGTTCGAAGAGCACGCCGGCAAGAGCGCCGGGAATCGTCGCCACCACGATGAACAGCGCCATGCGCGCATTCGGATCCGAGGTGCGTCCGCGAACGAGTTCAAGGGCGGACGCGATCAGTGCGATCCAGTCTTTTCGGAAGTAGATGAGCAGCGCGACGAGGGTGCCCAGGTGCAACGCCACATCAAATGAGAGGCCGGGATCTGGCCATCCCATGAACCAGGGAAGCAGAATAAGATGAGCTGTGCTGGAAACCGGAAGGAACTCCGTTACACCTTGAACTGCGCCGAAGACAATTGCCTGAATGATATTCATGATGATAAGCCGCGGATTTAGATCTCCAGAATCACCGGAAGTATAAAAGGCCGCTTCGCAGTCTGCTTGTAGAAGAACTTCTTCAGGTCTTTGCGAATCTTTTCCTTGATCACCGTCCAGTCGCCGCGCTCCTCAGCGGTAGCGTTATTTACGGTATCGAATAACATTTGCCTGCTTTCCTTCAACAGCCGGTCTTCTTCGGCAAACGCCACCCCGCGGAAAACGATCTCCGGTGGTATTTCAATCATCCCGCTTTGCTTGTTAATGGCGATGATGGGAAGAATGATGCCATCTTCCGAGATATGCTTTCGGTCGCGGATCACCACCTCCCCGACCTCTTCCAGGCTTCCTTCGTCGATTAAGACGCGTCCTACGGGCGCCTTCCCAACAATCTCGGCGCCCGCGGGTCCGAACCGGAGAATGTCGCCCGTTTCCGCCACGATAATCTTTTCCTGAACGACGGTCGTTTTCGCCACGAGCTTCGCATGCCGTTGAAGCTGCCGATAGGTCCCATGAATCGGAATGAAATACCGCGGCTTCACCAGTGAGACCACGAGTTTCAGTTCCTCTTCGCTGGCGTGGCCGCTCACGTGGACCGGAGGCTGGCTTCCATCCGCGTAATAGATGTCCGCGCGGCGCCGGTAAAAGTGATCCATCATTCGTCCGATGGCCCGCTCGTTGCCGGGAATGTGCCGCGCAGACAGCACCACTGTGTCGCCGGCATCGATCTTGAAGTCCTTGTGATCATCCAGCGCCAGCCGCGACAGCGCGGACATAGGCTCGCCCTGGCACCCACCCGCTACGACGCAGACCTTCTCGCGTGGATAATTGCGAATCTCCTTCGATCGGATGATCAGTCCCTGTGGCACCTTCAGAAAACCCAACTCCTCGGCTGTGTCCGTGTTCTCCACCATACGGTGTCCCAGGAAACTGACGACGCGCCCGTACTGCTTTGCCTGGTCGACAACGAGCTGAAGCCTCGGAATTGAGGACGTGAAACACGAAAGAATGATCCGGCCTTTCGACGTCCTGAAGATCGACTCGAAGCGATCGTTCACGGAGCGCTCGGACGGCGTATACCCGGCGTGTTCGGCATTCGTGCTGTCGGAGAAAAGGGCCAGTACGCCCTGATCGCCGTAGGCCGCCAGCGTGTGGAGATCAAATTTCTTTCCGTCCATCGGTGTTGGATCGATCTTGAAGTCGCCGGTGTGGATGACGTTCCCAATCGGAGTTTTGATCGCCAGGGCAAAGGCGTCCACGATCGAGTGCGTGACCTGGAAGAACTCAACCGTGAAGCATCCGACCGAGATCTTGTCCTTGGCCTTGACCGTGTGGAGATGCGCCTCCTCGAGCACGCCGTGCTGCTCGAGCTTGCCCTTGACCAGGGCCATGGTGAAGGTCGAACCGTAGACCGGAACGTTGAGGTAAGGAAGAATGAAGGGAAGGGCGCCGATGTGGTCTTCGTGGCCGTGTGTGAGGAAGATGGCTTTGACTTCGCTTTTCCTCTCGAGAAGGTAACTAATGTCGGGAACGATGATGTCGATGCCCAGTAGCTCTTCGTCGGGAAACATGATGCCGGCGTCGACCACAATGATCGATTCCTCGCACCGGAATGCCATCATGTGCATGCCGAATTCGCCGAGTCCACCAAGAGCGACAACTTCAAGTGATTGGTCGGTCTGCATCTTTACCTGAATTGATTATACACACGGAGAAATTCGTCTACGGAAAGCTCTTCGGGCCGTACGTTCACCCGGATTCCGGCCTGCTCCATCCGATGAAGAACTTCGTGCCGCCCGAGGCCGGGAAAAGCCTGGAGCAGATTGTTCGCGAGCTTTTTCCGTCTCGAAGAAAACGTCTGCTGGACGAAGTTCGTGAACTCATGCGCCTCCGTCACGTTGGGTTTCCAGTCCAGGCGGATCAGGGCCGAGTCCACTTTGGGACGGGGCTTGAACGCGCCTGGCGGCACGGTGAAGCCATAGCTGACCGTTGCGTAGTACTGGATCAGCACGGAGAGCGGCCCGTAGTCGCCCGAGCCGGATTTTGCGATCAGCCGTTCCGCTACTTCCTTCTGAATCATTACTGTCGCGTCGATGATGCGGCCGCGGTTTTCGATGAATCTCTTGAACAGTGGCGTTGCCACGTTGTAGGGAAGGTTTCCGACCAGGTGGAACCGTCCATAAGGAAAGTCCATCAGCAGTGCATCGCCTTCGACAATTTCGACATTGGCGGGCATCCCGGCGCGGAGGCCCGCAATCAGGTCTTTGTCGATTTCGATGGCGATCACGCGATGTGCAGCCGCTGCCAGTTGTGCGGTGAGCGCTCCGGCTCCGGGACCGATTTCGACAATCGTGTCGTCGGGCCGGATGTTTGCGAATTGAACAATCCTCGTGAGGATCGAACGATCCGTCAGAAAATGCTGGCCGAAGCGTTTCTTCAAGAGAATAGGCGGCCCATGGATGGTCTCGCGCCGTAGCATGGATGAGAGATTAAAAGCGTCCCGTACGGGATTCGAACCCGTGCTGCAGCCTTGAAAGGGCTGTGTCCTAGACCGGGCTAGACGAACGGGACATTGGTCAAACGACAAATAGTAATTGTAGCCACAAAAGGCATCAGGTGGCTAGCAGGTTGCGGAAAATGCGCCGAAAAAACCGGCGCTCATAGAGAGCCGCTACAGTTGGGTTCAGAGTTTTGTCGCCTGAACGATGAAGCGCTTCGGTGCCGGACCAATGTAGTAGAAGGGATAGCACGTCACGAGGGTGATGGAATCCTTCGGCTCGGTTTCCAGGACATAAGTGTCTTTGGGTCCCACGATCTTCGTGGAGACGACGCGATACTCCCTCGATCCATCCAGCGACGTGAACCGGATGATGTCGTCCTTCTGAATCCCGGACAGTGGCCGGAAGAAACTATCGCGGTGCGCGGCGATACCCATTGTGGTTCCGGGAATGTGGCCGGCGCCGAGCCGTAGCGTCCTGGCGGCGACGCCTTCCATAACCATGACTGACATATTCAGTCGGGGGACCTCCAGCCTTCCAAAGAGGTCGCCTTCCTTGAGAACTCGTTTCGAAACGGATGGAGTCGAGGCGGGCTTAGCGCGATAAAGTTGTTCCTCCAGCGCTTCCTGCTCCCAACGTGCCTGGACTGTAAAAAATCCCCACAGGCCCAGGCATACGAGACCGACGAGGATCAGAAATCTGTAAATCATTGCGGTTTTCGCCGCGCCGTCTGCGTCAGGTGCGGCTGATCGATGACAATTTCTTTGCCATTGGGTGTGACGGCAACGATCACACCTTCCTTTGTCGTAGAACCCATGACCCGATCCGCACTTTCTTTGGCAATCTCGATAGCGCGATTCTTCGGATACACGAACTCCAATCCCTCCTGGTCCCCCGGGTAGTACCAGGCTTGCAGCGGCTTCGGGCCATCCGCCTTGATGTCATGATAGGTGAACGTGTTGTACTGTTCGGGCTGGGAGCGGTGATCCGGAATTGCCACGACCGTGGCGATGATCTGGGTCTCGTCGGAATTCCAGATCTGAACCAGACTGCGTTTTTCTTTGGTGTCAAGGAGCTTGATGATGTAAACCCCGGGCTCGAGCACGATTCCGGGAAGCTCTACCGGACAATCGGTGCTAAGGGTGGACTTTTTGTTCCACTCGTTGAATTGTTGTCCCGGTCCGGGGACGCCTAAAGTCAAGGCGATAGCCAACATCGCCGTCAGGAAGTACATAAAGACCCAGAACCTCCAGAGGAGGATCAGCAGTCCGCTTGCCAGACGGAAGCGCCAGTGGACCAGATTCGTCCTGCTCGACGTTTAACATCAAGGCCATCGATGTTGAGACCTCGATTCCTACTTCCAGGTTCTTTTTTGATTCTGACCTTAATACCCATTTGTTTCGGGCAATCGCCCCGCGGGGAATTGTTCATGGGCTATTCTTTTGCCCGGGCAGGGAATACGGGCTTCAACGGCTGGAATGCTGCTGTCGTTGGAAACTACAATGACTGGTTTGGCATTGCCGTCGATGTCAGCGGCCACTACGCCTCGCAAGATGGGTTCGTGGAGTCGGTTCCGGTAACAACCGACCATCACTTGTACGCCCTCCGCGCCGGTCCAAGATTCAAGCTGCCGGCATTTCGGAAGCTCACGCCATTCGCCCAGGCGCTTCTCGGCGGCAACTACATCCGCGCTACGAGTAACTCCAAAGTCACACAGGGCACTCAGGTATCGCAAGTGAAGAGTCGAGGCTTTGCGGCGGCCGTCGGGTTTGGATTCGACTACAACTTAAACGATGCTGTTGCATTCCGCATACTTCAAGCGGATTACAGTGTCCTGCGCGTTCCAGGCGGCGCGTGGAACGGTTTTCGATTGGCAACTGGTATCGTGTTCAAATTCGATTAGAGACGAGAATAGCTAGCCGCGGATTCCTATTTCTTCTCGATGAATTCGACGACCAGGGGTTCGCCACCGCCCGTAGCGCCAGGACGATACGTGACCGAAACGGGGGTCCCGGGATTGCGGGGGCCGCACTTGATGTTGTCCGTCACGTCCGCCGTATAGCTGAGAAATTGGATTTTATCGGGCTGCGGTGAGTGAAGATCGATCGTACCCTTGTCGCTTCGAATCCGGAGCGTCAACCCGTTCGCGCAGTCCAGCAGGATAAGCAATCCCGTCACCTTCTCTCCCTCGACGGCGGGTACAACGGGCGTCAGATTTTCAAGCACAGTTTCGCGCTGTTTCGGAGGCGGTGCCGGCGGCAGGGGGACTTCCGGCGCGGACCGGTCTTTGTCGTTTGTTCCGCCCGGGAGAATCTCTGTAAACACAGCCTGTCTTGGCTCGCTCTGATCCAGCAATGCCGTCGTCTTCTTTCGGATGTCCGGATCCACGGCGACGCGCTCCAGACTGGACAGCACACTGCGCGCGTCCGCCGTCTTCTCTGCGCGCAAATACGTCTGGGCAAGCAAAAGCTGGAGGTCGTGACGGCCGGGCGCGGCAGTGATGGCTTTCTTGAGCATGGCTTCCGATTCGTCGAGGTTTTCACCCGCATACATGTTGATGCGGGCCAGCAACGCGTAGGCTTCGGCAAACCGCGGCGCCAGCTCGATGGCTTTCTTTGCGTACGTCCGGATCGTTTCATAGCGCGCCGCGAAGTCGGATTGAGAGGTCAACGTGCCTTCGGTCTCGGCTAGCTCGAGAACATACGCATAGTAGTAATTGGTGATGTGATTCTTCGAGTCCGCCTCGACGGCCTTCTTGAGCGCTGTTACCGCTTCGTCGTATTTGCGCTGCCGAACCTGCAGTATGCCGAACGAAGCCTGTGCCGAGACGAGGTTTGGATCCTTGGTCAACGCGTTCTTTAGATGCGTTTCCGCATCGCCAAGCCGATTCATGTGAAGAAGCAGGTCGCCAAGATAGTAATCTGACTCGGCCTCGGAGAGCGTCGTTGTCCGGATCGAGCGGACGTCGATTTGAATGTTCTCTCGCGAAGTCACCTTCATCGTGGGCCAGGTGTTTCGCTTGCGCAAATAATCACGCAGCTCGTCTTGAATCGTGCCGTAGTCGGTCTGAAAGGCCTCCGCGAAACTGTCGTCGACAGGTTCTCCTTTGGCGAGCGCTGTCAGGAACTGCGCAAACTGACTGCGGCGCTTTCCGTCCGCGCCAAGGATCAGGTAGTGCGTGAGCGCCCACGACTCGGCATAGAAAATTCCCTGCTTAGATTGTTCGTTGTAATAAGGAGAGGCGTAGTCCACGCTGAAGAGCGTTTTGAGCGGAAGGAATGCCTTTTCGGTCAGAGTGGCAATGTGCCCTTCCGGCGCGCGGCCCAGCGTGAATTCGTTCCCTTTCGTCATTTCGAAGGTGCTGTAGCATTCGGCCAGTCCTTCGCGCGCCCATACGGGCAGCCCGCCCGAGCCCTCACGCGTGAGGAAATGCACGAACTCGTGGAAGATCACGGACGGGGAATTCATCACCTCCGAGACGGCGATGTAATTCATGTCCTCGCCCGGCTGAAAAAACGCCACAGTGTTTGCTGGTTGGCCCTGGTTGACGGGCTTGTACGGCCTGAACGATTCCTCGTTCTTGAAGACGATGATGGTGGTTGGGACAGACGATGTCTGATCCACCCTGGGAAACATCATCGCGAATGCCGATCGAAACTCTTCGAGGTAGCGTCCCACCCGACGGATGTCCGGTTCGCTGGCATTTCCAAGCACGACGAAATTTTTCGAGCGCACGCTCAGCCACTTGTCTGCGGCATACGCGGGCTGGATCAGGAGACAAAGAAGGACAACGCCGAGAGCCTTTTTCATGCGTACTAAAAATACACCCGCCGGCCGTGAAGGTAAACCTCCTCGATGGACTCGCCATGGACCACTACAAAGTCGGCGTCCTTCCCGGGCATGAAATTTCCGACGGTGTCCGAGATGCCGAGCGTCATGGCGCCCCCGAGTGTGGCCAGGTACAGTGCTTCACCGAACGTAATGCCGACGGCATTCATGGCTTCGTTGATCTGAAGGAGCATGGAAAGCGAGGGGCCGCCGGCGATGTCGGTTCCAAGCGAGATGTTCAGGCCGGCATCACGCAGCGTCCGGTAGGGCATCGTGCCGCTGTGGAGGTTGCGGTTGGAGTAGGGACAAAACGCCACGTTCGTTCGCCGCGCGGCGAGCAGCGAAATCTCGTCCGGAGAAAGATGAATGCAATGAGCCATGATGCATCGCTCACTCAGCAGATGCGCCGAGTCATAAACCGCGGAGTAGGAAGGAGAATCGGGAAAGAGCCTCCTCACCCACTCGACCTCGCCCGCGTTCTCGCTCAAGTGCGACTGAACAAACGCGCCGCGCTCCCCGGCAAGCTGGCCGGCGCGTTTCATCAGATCCATGGAACAGGAGCCCGCGAACCGGGGAGTAAAGACGTAACGAAGCCGGCCGCCTTCCGCTCCGTCCCACTTTTCGAAGAGCCGGAGGCTGGCTGCGATCGAATCATCGGCAGACTCCTGGAGCGCCGGCGGTGAATTCCGATCCATCATCACCTTCCCGATGTATGCGCGCACACCCGCGGCTTGCGCCGTCGAAAACGCGATGTCGGTTGCTTCCTCGTGGACCGAACAGTAAATCGCGGCCGTTGTCGTTCCGTTGGCGATCATTTCGTCGAAGAACTGCTTTGAGATCCGTGCGGCGTACTCCGGATCCGCGAATCGTGCCTCCTCGGGATACGTATAGGTGTTGAGCCACGTCAGCAAATCACCGCCTGTGCCGACGATCGCCAATTGGGGCAGGTGCACATGAGTATCGATAAAGCCGGGCATGATCACCTTCCCGTCAAGATCGACGAATTCGGCGGAAGGAAACTGGCTGCGTGGATCTTCGTGGGACAATTTCTCGATTTTTCCTTCGGCAACAACGAGATAGCCTGGATCATGGACCTCCAGCCGGTCCGGAGCTACCGGGTTCTTCACGTACGCCCTGAAGATGCGTCTAACCTTGGAAGTAGTCATAACGGGGGCGGTCTTTGCGAGGGAACAGACCGACCAGTATGATCCCGATCACGAAGCCACCGACGTGAGCCCACCAGGCGACGCCGCCCGACCTGGCATTGGTCGACGTCGTTAGCGCTGCCGTACCGGAGAAGAATTGCATGATGAACCAGAAGCCCAGGACGACCAGGGCGGGAATTTCGATGACCTGGATGAAGACGAAGATAGGAACAAGCGTCAACACGCGGGCAAACGGGTACGACACCATATACGCGCCGAGGACGCCGGCTATGGCGCCGCTGGCTCCAATGCTCGGAATAAAAGTGCTGGCGTTGAAAATCGTATGGACGATCCCCGCGCCGATGCCGGACAGCAGATAGAATATGAGGAACGGAAAATGGCCGAGCCGGTCTTCGACATTATCGCCGAAGATCCAGAGGTACCACATGTTTCCGATAAGGTGGAGCCAGCCGGCGTGGAGGAACATGGACGTTAGGAACGGAATGACGATCGCAGTAAACGGCAGGTCGCTTTGCGGCCACGCAAACACCAGAGCGGGCACCACGCCATAGTGCTCCATAAAACGCTCCAGGGAGCGGCCCAGCGTGAGCTCATAGAAGAAGGCAAGGACGTTTGCAGCGATGATGCCGATGGTAATGACTGGTGTTGAGCGTGACGGAATGTTATCTCTAAAGGGGATCATGTTTTCTAAGCGAAGAGGCGCCTTTCGCCTGGTTGCAACCGTTGTGCTCTGCCTGCTGCTGCTCCAATACGCGGCTGCGGAAGCCGATCCCAGTCAGATCTATCGGGAATCGACGAACGCTCTTTACAACCTCGACTTTAGCATTGCACAGAGCGGATACGAAACTCTGACCCGGGAATACCCCGATAATCCCGACTACTGGAACGCTCTCGCCTCTTCGATCTGGCTCACGATCACCCTCGACCAGCAGAAGCTCAACATCGAAAGCTTCTCCGGCGGTTCGTCCTTCGGAACGAAAGACTCCAGGGATGCGGTCAATCCTCAAGACGAGCAACGGCTGCGCGATACCATTGCCACGGCGATCGCGAAGGCCGACGCGATGCTGAAGAAAAATCCAAACAACGTGCGCGCTCTCTACGCCAAGGGTATCTCGCTTGGGACGCTCGCGAGTTTCGAAGCGACTGTCAAGCGTTCGTACCTCAGCGCGCACAGCAAAGCCAAGGAAGCGAAAAGCCTCCATCAGCAGGTGCTGAAACTCGACCCGACTTTCGATGATGCGCGCCTGACGATCGGCACTTATGACTATGTGGTCGGAGTCATTCCCGGTTTCGTCCGCTTTGTCGTCGGTGTGTTCGGTGTTCGCGGCGCCGGAAAGGAGGCGGGGATTCAGCAGCTCGAACTCGCGGCCGCCAAGGGTAAGAGCGGGTCAACGGATGCCAAGATGGTGCTGCTGGTGGTCTATAACCGTGAGAAGAAGTACGACGATTCGCTGCGGCTGATCAACGAGCTTCATGCGAAGTATCCCCGCAATTTCCTCTTTGAGCTCGCGAAGGCTTCTATCTACGGCAAGATGAAGGACTGGGACAACGCCATTCAAGTGTACGAGCAGATCCTGGCGAAAGTGCAGGCGAAGAAAGATGGTTACGAACGGCTCCGAATCGCCAGGGTTTACTACCGGCTGGCCGACAGCTACATCCAGCGGGAGCAGTTCGAAAAAGGCGTCGAGGAGTTTTCGCACGTCGTCGCGAGTAAAGACGCCACGCCCAACGAAAAGGCAAACGCCTACCTGTGGATGGGAAAAATCTTCGATTCGAAGCAAGAACGCAGCAAAGCCGTCCAGCAATACAATCTCGTGCTTGGCCTGGACTGCGATCCCGACCTCAAGGCCGAAGCAGAGAAGTACAAACGCACACCCTTCATTTCGTAAATTTCATTGTCGCAGCCGCTCCTCGAGATAACGTTCCAGCGCATCGACGGCGATTCGGTCCTGCAGCATGGTATCGCGGTGCCGGACGGTCACCTGGTGGTCTTCAAGGGACTGATGGTCGACGGTGAGGCAGAAGGGCGTACCGATCTCGTCCTGGCGCGCGTAGCATTTGCCGATGTTGCCGCTGTCGTCGAAGAGGGATCGCAGCCTTCCGGTCGATTGCAGGCTTCGCTTGATGCGTTTCGCCATTTCGACGATGTCCGGCTTGTTGCGCGCCAGAGGAATCACTGCGACCTTAACCGGAGCAAGGTCCGGATGCAGATGCAGGACGGTGCGCTCCTTGCCGCCATCCAGTTTCTGGTCCTCGTAAGCGTCCATCAAAAACGCGAGCGTGATGCGGTCCACACCACCGGAAGGCTCGATGACATATGGAGTCAGGTGCGTGTTTGTCGGCTGGTCGAAATATGTCTGCTTCAAGACCGCGTGCTCATTTTGCAGCGCAGTGCCGTCCTTGAAACTGGTCTTCCCACCCTTGGTATGGCAGGTCAGGTCGTAATCCGTGCGGTTCGCGATGCCTTCGACTTCGTCAAACTGCTTCGCTTCTTCCTCCCGCTCGGGAAAGAAGCGGTACTGAAGATCGGTCGTCGCCTTCGAATAGTGCGAGAGCTCTTCGGGCTGGTTAACATATTGCTTCAGATTCTCAGGCTTGATGCCGTACTCGTGATACCACGCCACGCGGTCCGCGATCCAGCGGTTGTGCCATTCTTCATCGGTTCCCGGCATCACGAAGAACTCGATCTCCATCTGTTCGAACTCGCGTACGCGAAAGATGAAATTCTTCGGAGTGATCTCGTTCCGGTACGCCTTGCCGATCTGCGCGATGCCGAACGGAAGCTTGCGGTTGGTGGAGTCGAGAACATTCTTGAAGTTGACGAAAATGCCCTGCGCCGTCTCGGGCCGCAGATAGGCAATATTGTCTTCGTCCTCGATCGGCCCCACGGTTGTCTTGAACATGAGGTTGTCCGTGAAATTGTGCAGGCCGCCTTCCGGGCACTTTTCGTTCGGATCGACCTGGTCCGCGCGAAACCGTTTTTTGCATTTGCGGCAGTCCACCAGCGGATCCGAGAACGTGGCTTCGTGACCGGAGTATCGGAGGACGAGTTTGTTCATAAGGATGGCGGCGTCGAGGCCCTCCATGTCGTCGCGCTCGTAAACGTTGGCTCGCCACCAGGCGCGCTTCACGTTGTTCTTGAGTTCGACGCCCATCGGCCCGTAGTCCCACGTGCCCTGCAGACCTCCGTACAGTTCGCTGCCCTGGAAGAGAAATCCACGTCGCTTGGATAGTGAGACGATCTTGTCCATGGTGGCTGCCGCCATCAATCCTCCTTCGCCGATAAACTTTGGAATATATCACGCAGAGGGAATCGGCGGTTACCATGAGAATGACGAAAGTTTTCGTTTGACAATGACGAAATGCTTCGTCAATACTCACCGCATGGCTAAAAAAGAAGTTCGTCCGACGAAGCTGGAACTCACGATTCTGCGAGTCCTGTGGGAAGCAGGGCCGCGTTCGGTGCGCGACATCCAGGAGATCCTGAATGAAGCCCGGCCCACCGGCTACACCACCGTTTTAAAGATGATGCAGATCATGACCGAGAAGGGACTGGTCGAGCGTGACGAAACGGTCCGGCCGCAAATCTACCGGGCGCGTTATTCCCAGGAGCAAACGCAGCGGCAGTTGCTGAAGGATTTGATTCAGCGGGCCTATGGCGGCTCGGTAAAATCACTTGTCATGCACGCGCTGGCCACCAAGAAATCATCGCCGGAAGATTTGGAAGCCATCGAAAAACTGCTCGATCGATTTGAAGGAGGAAGGTACAAATGCGGATTGCTGTGACCCGGTAGCAGGGAGAATCAGGTGCAAATCTCACCGAAACGAATCGAGGAAACTATGAGACGTTACATCGCATGCGCGCTGTTGCCAATCGTCGCAATTGCGGCGATTGCAATGCACGCCTTCTCGCAAGCAGGCAACACTCGGCCTTCATTTGACGTCGCATCGATCAAACCGAACAATTCCGGGACAAACCGCATCGGGATTGGTGCGCCCGGCGGCACGTTTAATGCGACCAACGTGACGCTGAGGCTCCTGATCCGATTTGCATACCGCATACAGGATTTCCAAATCCTGGGTGGACCGAAGTGGATGGACACCGATCATTTCGATGTCCTGGCGAAGCCGGAAGGCGGGGCCCGCCCGACTCCGCCGGAGCAAATGGCGCTCATGGTTCAGTCGCTGTTGGAAGACCGCTTTCAACTGAAGTTTCACCGCGAGACGAGAGAGTTGCCGACATATACGCTCGTGGTCGCAAAGGACGGGCCCAAAATAAAATTGTCGGCAGATCAAACCCCGCCCGGCCCGCCCCAGCCTGGTGAGCGCGGTGCCGGCCCACGTGGTGAACCCGGCGCCGGTCCTCGCGGTGGGCTCGACGCCTTGCGAGGCGGCCCCGGCGGTCCGCCACCCCGAGGCGCCTTCGGAATGGGAAGAGGCAGCATGTTCGCTTCGGCGGTGCCGTTGTCGACGCTTGTAAATGCCTTGTCACAACAACTGGGCCGGCCCATTATCGACAAGACGGACCTCAAGGGACTCTTTGATATCCAGCTTCAGTGGACTCCGGAACTGGGGCAGACGTTCGGACCGTTTGGCGCAGTCGCGCCGGGCGGGCCGGAACCACCGCCTCCTCCAATCGATCCTTCCGGGCCTTCGATCTTCACAGCCCTCCAGGAACAACTGGGGCTGAGACTGGAGTCGACTAAGGGACCGGTTGAAGTTCTGGTCATCGATAGTGTGCAGCCGCCCTCGGAGAATTAGTGAGAAGAGCGGGTTTGTTGATCCTCGTGCTTGCCGTTCTGCAAGATGCCGCGGCCGCGGCGGAACACCATGGCCTCGTCAAGTTCGGCGGTCTGCCGGTTCCTGGCGTGGCGGTGACGGCGACGCAGGGCCGGCAGAGGTTCGCCGCGATCACGGACCCGCAGGGCATCTACGCCTTTCCCGAACTGCCGGAGGGAGTCTGGACGATCCAGGTCGAGATGCCTGGCTTCGCGCCCATCCAGCAGGACATCACGATCGCTGCAGGCGCGGCCGGCGTGGAGTGGGAATTAAAGATGCTGCCGTTCGAGGAAATCCACGCGGAAGTCCTCACAAATGCCGCGCCTGCACCGGCCGCCGCTGCGGCCCCATCTCGGCGGGGTTTTCAGCGGGCGGAGGTGAATGCATCGAGCAACTCCACGCCGTCGCCGGGAACCGAAACCGCGGCGTCGGGAGCCTTTGCGAACCTCAGTCCCGAAGATCTCAATCAGCGCGCCGCCGACGGACTTCTCATCAATGGCAGCGTCAACAACGGAGCGGTGTCGCCTTTTGCCCAGCTTGCCGCGTTCGGAAACAATCGCAGGGGCACCAGGCCGTTGTACACGGGCGGGGTCGGCGTGATTGTGGACAATTCCGGCTTGAATGCACGTCCGTATTCTTTGACCGGGCAGGACACTCCCAAGCTGTCCTATAGCCGCCTCCTTGGCTCGGTAACGCTGGGCGGCCCA
>QHXD01000534.1:2255-5886 GCA_003223895.1 Acidobacteriota bacterium | reverse complement strand
CCGCAACAGACGTCCGACTCTCCGCCTGCGGATCGACGCGAAATTTTTCGCCGTCGCAATCGATACATCGACTGCAGCCAGTTGAAGTGCCGACAACTGGCAAAATATCTATACCGCCCTGCAGTAATAATTCAACAGCCCACCCAGGTGTTGCCGCCGCTCAATCCGTCCTCCCGTGTTGACTGTTCTCTTCATCGGAATGATCAGTCGATTGTCGAGGCCCTGATGATTTCGTTCATAATGATACAACCCGACAACGAAATACCCATATTGCCGTAACAGGAATCGTCCACTATCCATGGCATCCGTGGCGGAATCGCAGTGTGTTCATCGATGACGTGATCGATAGGAATGGCGGCGTATATTTTCGTTGCCATGTGGAAGAGACGCTGCACCACAGGGCTTTGGAAATACCCGATTGGATGCTGAAGGAAACTTGCAGCACGACAGGCCTTGTCGAAACGCCTGTCGTTAACTGCAGTGCTCTACGCAATCTCAAAGCGCTGCTGGACGGCGCCTCCAGCCATGACCTGGGCCTGACAGAAGCTCAGTGCTTCGAAGGAGGCGCTGATGCAACAGGATCGAAAGCCGTTTCAATGCCGACTGTTTCAGCCACCAATAGAGACACCGACGTTTGCAACGATGCCACTGGAAGTAAAGCAGAAGACGATCGAGCTCATGTCGCGTTTGCTCCGCCAACACTGGGAACGGCGATGCGTAAACCAGGTCAAGGAGGACGGTCATGAGTGACAAAATTCGAAGCCAACACATTGCTCGAAAAGCATTGCTCTATGTCCGACAATCGTCGAGCTACCAAGTCAATCACAATCTCGAAAGTCAGAAGCTGCAATACGCGATGCAGGAACGGCTGTGCGGCCTGGGCTTCCAGGACATTGAAGTCATCGACGAGGATCTCGGCTGCTCGGCGGCAGGAACGGTGACACGATCCGGATTCGAACGTATGGTGGCCCAGGTCTGCATGGGCCATATCGGCGCCGTAGCCGCGCGAGAGGTTTCTCGATTCGCACGCAATAGCCGCGAGTGGCAGCAACTGGTCGAAGTATGCCGACTCGTCGATACGTTATTGATCGATCAAGAGACCGTATACGACCCACGACAAGGTAATGATCGGTTGCTGTTGGGACTGAAAGGAAGCTTGAACGAATATGAGTTGGACTTGTTGCGTCAACGCTCGCTGGAGGCGCGCCGGCAAAAGGCCAAACGTGGAGAGTTGATTGTGGCCGCACCGGCCGGATACGTGAAAGGCGAAGATCGACTCGAAAAAGATCCCGATCGACGCATTCAAGAAGCGGTGTTATTGGTCTTCACGAAATTTCAGGAGGTGGGTAGCGTTCGTCAGACTTTACTATGGTTTTTGGAACACGACCTCCAGTTGCCGGTGAAGACCGTCGACGGCGACACGCGTTGGAAACGTCCCCAATATCAGACCGTGCACCGGATCCGGTTCTCTGCGGCCAGATATTCGTTCCTCAGTAGAAGTTCCTGGTCTACGGTTCCGGTGATATAAGCAAGCATGCGAGCCCAAATCATTCCAGAGCCTCCCTAAACTGGATCGTCGAACCCGGATTGTACGTGCTTTTGAGGTTTAAGAAAGAAGCGGTGCGAGGAAATTATGAGACCGGAAACCAAGCCTTTCAATGCGCTTGAGATTTTTGACCACACGGGTAATCAGAGACCACATCGCGGGAGCCGGAAAATCCCAACCGTCGGCTTCATGGAGCTGCATCAGTTCAGGTCAACAGGCAGACGGCATTTGAGTTCAATCGACCAACCTTTGTCTGGAAAAAGAGGTTGGAACCGGACGGGTTTTGGAAGAGGCGCGGAGCCATTTGCCGTTGCATAGAGCATTTGCTGTATTGCCGACGCGATGGGATCGGGTTAGGTTTCTTCACAGTGTCAGATTCTCATCGGCCAGACCATCTCTTCATCGTCGAGATGAGGCGTCGATCGTCGCATTGCCCACCGAGTACTTCGCATGGGCGGAAAGAGTCGTTCGAGAAACGCTGAACGACGATCATCGTTTCTGCTTTCGTCCTGCATCATCTGTTATCAGTGCCGTCAATCGCAATTCCGCGTGGTGAAGAACTGCAAAACAAATTCGGTTATGGGTTGGTCCTGATTCGATCTCACTGAAGTGCGATCCGAAAACCATTGCTGCGACACGATCCCCCAGCTCATATATTTCATCCTTAACTGTCGGATATTTTCGACACAATTCATCAATGTGACTCTGTTCGGCCCGTGTCAAGTCGCTCATTTACGCCTCCTCAAACGATTCACAGGTGCATCCCTTGTGCAGACATCTCCCGTACGATGCGAGCCAGCGCCCTTCATCAAAATCGCCTTCCTGATCGTGTTCGGAACGCGCAGCCGTGCACGTGCACATGGCAGTTTCCTCACTCACAATCATTCAGAGTTTTTTCCCCTCGATCGTGATCTCGTATCCCGTGTGAATGTCCGCGGAATAGTGAACGATCCAGCCCTGGATCTCCTGGGATGCGAGCGTAATGGATGCCGGACCGTTCAGTTGAAGGATCTGCTCCAATTTCGGCAACGGCTTCGAAAGGACCCGAAACGTCGTGCGCTGAAAACCCGGGGGATTCCTCCGTCGTCTCCAGCGAAGTGATATTGTCCAACGGAATGGCATTCAACGTTCCAGTCATACCGCAAGTATAGCCTCCAGCTTCCTTGCCATCATCACCGCAATCTCCCTCTCCGGTACCGTCGCCTTCTGATCGATCGGGATTCCCCAGAAGTCATGTTTGAAGAGTCGTCAGGTCCTTCCTACTCGCGCGGATACCAAAGGCGCGAGCTTTGGCAGTTGAGGAGATCGGTGAAAGTCAACGTCACACGCCTTAGTGTTTAGACCAGTCGATGTCGCGCGCAATTATCGCGGCGGAGACACCGGCATCGTTAGCGATTGCTTCCGCGGCCGCAGCTTTGGCTTCTGCTTCTGACGGGACGACAGTATGCCGTGGGCGGTAACGCTGGCGGATGACGTCTCTTTGAGTATGAAGGGACAAGAGTGTCTGCCGACTACCCATTGAAAGAAATCGAACTGAACCGTCTGACGAACGAAGTCCTGGCCAGACTCCCGCAGTTTCGCATTATCGACAAAGTCACGGTCATCCGCGCCTGTCAGCACATGGCGTTCGTGGCTCATCCGGGAAGTGCGGCCTACCTGGAGAGATTGTGGAACCACATCCTGGCGTTGGCCGACTTGGTGGAGAGAGCTGGGCAATTTGCCTTTGGCCACGGAGCTGCGTTCGCTCGTGGAGCGCTGGCGAGGACCATAACTGCAAAATCACCAGGATAATGCCGAATGATTCAACCCGCCCGCCTTCTGATTGTGGATGACGAAGATGCGATCATTCGTCTGCTGACGCAATTCTTTACGAGCCGCGGCTATCTGGTTTGCTGGGCGGATCGCGCCGTAACCTGCCTGACCGTCCTGGATGAGCTTCCGGATATCCGGGTGGTGCTTCTCGATCTCAGCGTCGGCGGCACCGAGCTCTTACGCCTGATCAAAGTGAAGCGGCCCGCCGTCGACGTGATCATGATGACCGAACAGGGGGAGGAGGGTCTTGCCAAACGATCGATCAGCCTCGGG
>QHXD01000534.1:0-2195 GCA_003223895.1 Acidobacteriota bacterium | reverse complement strand
AGTCGACGTAGACGGCCCACAATCCGCCGTCCTGGTGCACGGACATGAATCGGGAGCGGGGCGGAGGCGATGTTTTCGAGCCGAAATGACGCCACGGAAGCACTCACTAGAAAAGCGGGTTTGCTTAAGATGACCAACTGATGTCCCTGTCGATCGCTTCCCCTGGCTGTCCTGAATCCTTGGCGATCGCCGCCGTAACCGCAACTTTAGCTTCTTTGATTGAGTTGAACGAGGTGTCTAAAATCAGCGTCCCCATAGCTCGCTGGTTAGTGGGTAAGTCATCTCGAACAGTAACTCGAAATGGTCCTTCTTCTAAATCCGCGGTGATCTCAGCTATGTAATACCCGCGGGTTCCTTTGATTGTCTTCATATTCGTGGGGATTCGCGGATGTCTGCTCCTTGATTACCGCGATCGAAATGAGTTCATGGCCCTGGACCATCTGCCTCCTACCGCAGACGGGACATTCAACAAAGAACACTTCTACGGAGATTCACGCCGCAGTCACAGAGCCAAACCGCAACATTGTGCTACGGAGGCAAGAAGTCTAGACGGATAAAAGGCCCCGCATAAATAAAAGTGTATCCTGAACGCGGGCTAAAACCAGAAGTTGAAAATCCTTACCGAGCGATTGCGCCTTGGCTTGATCGAACAGGCGGAATGCTTTGATGTGCAGTCCGTCCGGTATGGCGCGGACCTTAGCACAGGGATGGACGGACAGAAGTGTCTTTGACACAGCTGGACCGTGCGGCCGAGTTTTTCACTTGTAGACGTCTACAAAATCAGATGGCCTTCCTATCGGGTTGCCGAGAAAGCGTTCAGGCTGCCCAAGGACCACGTGATGGCCTCCTGATAGATTTGTGCCATCGTTTCCAGGTTCAGCCGCAGGCACTTCTGCGCTTCATGCCAGTCCTGTCGCTCGTACGCCATGGTGCAGCGCAGGACGGAGCCGAGCTGGCCTTCGTAGCGCAACAGTCCGGCGGCGATGTCTGGTGCCAACGGCAGCGTTTTCAGAATCTCTTCCAGTGGACGGTCAAAGATCGCGTCCAATACCGAAAACAGGCCCACGAGGAAGAACCGGTCCGGCCGATCCATCTTCAGAGCTTCCGCAAGCTTTTCGCACATCCGCGCTCGCGCCGCGCCTGTGACGATGACGTCGCGGGGTTTGTCTTCAAGGCCTGAGAACAGAATCAGACTTGCCCAGATGCGCATCCTCTCCAGGCCGACGAGGACGACGGCATGGCGCATCGATTCGACATCGTGATTAAGACCGCAAACCGCGGAGTTGACATATCGGAGGAGCTTGTAACTAAGGGAGACATCCTGGCTGAGTGATTCCTCCAGTTCTTTCATCTTAATGTCGGGATTGTTGAGCTTCGTGATCAGCCGGATTGCTGAGAGGCGGTTGACGGGCAATCGCCGGGCGCCGACGAGTTCAGGGCGACAAAAGAAATAGCCCTGGAAGTAATCGAATCCCAATTCCTGGCAAAATCGGAGCTGCTCACGCGTCTCAACCTTTTCGGCGATGAGTTGAACTGGAAATTTCTTGAGTGTGGCCACAGAGCGTTCAATTGTCTGTGGGTCATTGGCGAGAATATCGAGCTTTACAAATTGGACAGTTTCCAATAGGCCGTAGAACGGTTCGGCGCATACGAAATCGTCGAGAGCGATGCGGTAGCCCGCATCCCTTAGTTGTCCCAGGCGCTTCAGCAGAGTCTCATCCGGCTCAACACTCTCCAGGAGTTCGAATACAACGCGTTCACGCGGCAGGGATTCGCAGTAGTTGGCCATGATGAGATTTCGGCCAAAATTAATGAATGCCAGGTCTTGTCCAACCACCTCCTGTAACCCGATGTCCATGAAACACCTGGACTGTGCCATTGTCCGGCCCCGCCATATCGGTCGCTCACGCTTGAACCTCTTATCCTCCGCCG
This sequence comes from Acidobacteriota bacterium, assembly GCA_003223895.1. Classification (GTDB taxonomy): domain Bacteria; phylum Acidobacteriota; class Terriglobia; order 20CM-2-55-15; family 20CM-2-55-15; genus 20CM-2-55-15. Next base: position 263 of record QHXD01000534.1, on the reverse strand, counting down.
AAGTCTGCCTGACTAGCCCCGCAGATTTATTTGCTGTTTCGACTTAGCAAGGGCGATCTTGCCGGATTTGTTTGGCGTATAGGTGTTGGGGTCAACGTCGGCTTTCCGCTTCCATTCTGTCGGCAGGTTGCGATGATTAGGGCAATCCGGGAATGGCACACCGAAACCAATGACAATCTCCGCATCGCAGCAGAGCGTTCTATAGACGCCGAGGGTCTCATTCAATTCACCGTTGCGCGCGTTTGAGATTCCCATAAGGACCG
>QHXD01000533.1:5331-7108 GCA_003223895.1 Acidobacteriota bacterium | reverse complement strand
GATCGAGCGCGTCGTCATCGACGTGGACTCGGCACGCGTCACCCGGCTGCAAATGCCCCCGGACCCGCACCGGTCGTCGCTTTGCGATCACGTCACCTGCGAGGACAACAAATGGGCGGACGTACAGTGGAGTGCGGACGGCACGCAGCTCGCATTTATTTCCAGTTCCCGAGACCACAAGCGCGCGCAGCTTCGAGTGGCCGACGCCGCGTCGGGCAAGGTTCGCGACGTCTTCGAGGAAAAGGTGGCAACCTACTTCGAAGGCGGCAACGATCATGCCAATTGGTATTTCCTGCCCGCCTCCAACGAGGTGATCTGGTTTTCCGAGCGCGACGACTGGGGACAACTCTACCTCTACGATCTGAAGACCGGGACCCTGAAGAATCAAATCACCTCCGGCGAAGGCAACGTCAGTCAACTGCTGAAAGTGGATGAGAAGAATCGGCTGGTCTACTTCCTTGGGGTCGGCAAAGAGAAGGGACGCGATCCTTATTTCATTCACTTATATCGAATCGGCCTGGACGGAAAGAATCTCACGCTGCTCACTCCCGAGGATGCTGCCCACAATGTCACGCTGTCATCCGGCGGACATTTCTTTGTCGACAGCTACTCAAAGCCCGATACTCCTCCGGTAGCCGTAGTGCGCGATGCCGATGGAAAACTCGTCAGCACGCTGGAAAAGGCCGACGTCTCGCGTCTGGTCGCGGCAGGTTGGAAACCGCCGATGTCTTTCACTGTGAAGGCGCGTGACGGCATGACCGACATCTATGGACTGATGTACCGGCCGACCAATTTCGATCCCGGCAGGAAGTATCCGATTGTTAATCACATTTATCCAGGTCCGCAGACCGGAAGCGTAGGAAGCCGCAATTTTTCGGCCTCACGCGGAGATACTCAGGCCCTCGCAGAGTTGGGTTTCATTGTCGTCGAGATCGATGGAATGGGTACGCCCTGGCGGTCCAAGAAGTTTCATGACGCCTACTTCGGGGACATGGGCGACAACACGCTGCCCGACCAGGTGGCCGCGATGAAACAACTGGCCCAGCAGTATTCGTGGATCGATATAGACCGCGCCGGAATTTATGGACACTCCGGCGGCGGCTACGCGGCAGCGGATGCAATGTTCCGGTATCCGGATTTCTTCAAGGTGGGCATCTCCGAAGCCGGAAACCACGACAACCGCAATTATGAAGATGATTGGGGCGAGAAATGGCAGGGACTGCTCCGGCGCACAACCGATGGCGAGACGAACTACGACAATCAGGCGAACCAGAATTTCGCGAAGAATCTCAAGGGCAAGCTCCTGCTCGCGCATGGCACGATGGACGACAACGTTCCTCCGGATAACACGCTGCTCGTCGTCAGTGAGCTCATCAAGGCGAACAGGGACTTTGATCTACTTCTGTTGCCGAACCGGAACCATGGCTTCGGCAACGACTCATACATGGTGCGCCGCCGATGGGATTATTTCGTGCGTTACCTGCTCGGGGCCGAACCACCGCACGAGTACGAAATGCGCCGGCCGGGGTGAACTGTAGCGGCGGTCTGCGACCGCCGACGCTCATAGAAAGTGTGAATGAATTCGCCGGGTGTATTCCCCTCCTTTTGAAGGAGGGGTGGCTGCGCCATCAAGAAAATGCTGCGAAGCCACCTTTGAAGGCGCAGACGGGGTGGTCGCTTACACACCATGTTTCAAAACGCATACTGCAACGTGACTTGTGAGCGACCACCCCGGCCGTGCCAATTCGGAACGGATTCTTTTCTTGACGGCACGGCC
>QHXD01000533.1:0-5303 GCA_003223895.1 Acidobacteriota bacterium | reverse complement strand
CATTCACAGCTTCATAGAGCGCCGCTGCAGGCAAGGAGGAAACATGACCAGGAGAATCGTTGCGGTATTTTTCGTTGTTGTATTGCTCGCTCCGTTCGCAGGAGCTCAGAACCGGCAGGACCATTGGGTCGCCACGTGGGCCGCTTCTCCACTGCTTCGCGCGATACCGGCGCAGCAGCCCCCGCCGAACGCGCCGCCGCCGGCCGTGAACAGTTTCCGTAATCAAACAGTCCGCATGGTTGTACGAACGAGCATCGGCGGACGCCGCGTTCGATTGCAGCTTTCAAACGCATTCGGCACGGCGCCGGTAACCGTGGGATCCGCTCACATCGCTTTACGCAGCAAAGATTCGGGCATCGTGGAAGGCACCGATCGAGCTCTTTCCTTCAGCGGAAAACCCTCCTTTACGATACCGCAGGGAGCACTGGCCGTCAGTGATCCCGTGGACCTGAATCTGACGCCGCTGAGCGACGTGGCGATCAGCCTGTATTTTCCCAATGACAGCGGCCCCGCTACGATACACGCTACGGCCCTGCGCACTGCGTATATCTCCAAGGAAGGAGACATGACCGGACAGCCGATGATCTCGGACCCGACTACTTCACAAAACTGGTATTGGATCTCGAGCCTCGACGTTCTGGCACCGGCTGACGCAGGAGCAATCGTGGCGTTCGGCGATTCCATCACGGATGGCGCGCGTTCGACCCCCGAGATGAATCGGAGCTGGCCAAGCATGCTGGCGCAGAGGCTGCTGGCAGGCAAGGATACTGCAAACATCGCGATCATCAATCATGGGATTTCCGGCAACCGATTGCTGCGCGACGGCGCCGGCCCGAACGCTCTGGCCCGTTTCGATCGTGATGTCCTGAGCCAGGCCGGCGTGAAATGGGTGATGATTCTCGAGGGTATCAACGACATCGGACTGGGCGCGGGCCCGAATGCCAGCCCCGCTAACGCTGTCACCGCCGATGATCTGATCGGGGCACTCCGCCAGATGATCGAGCGGGCGCACACGCGCGGATTGAAGGTGATCGGCTGCACGTTAACGCCTTATACCGGCGCCGGATACGCCAGCGAAAGGGGCGATGCGATTCGGGAGGCCCTTAATCAGTGGATCCGTACCAGCGGTGCGTTTGATGCGGTTATCGATTTCGATGCGGTTGCACGCGATCCGAAGAATCCAAAGCAGTTCCGCACCGACTACGACTCGGGGGATCATTTGCATCCCGGGGATGTGGGCTACAAGGCCATGGCGGATGCGATCGACCTTAAAGTCTTTACGAAGAAATGACCATCTAAAAGATTTCCCACCCGGGACAAAAGATGTCCAGGCCTGGCTAAAAGATTTCCCACCCGGGACAAAAGATGTCCAGGCCTGGACAAAAGATTTCCCACCCGGGACAAAAGATGTCCAGGCCTGGCTAAAGGATTTCCCACCCGGGACAAAAGATGTCCAGGCCTGGCTAAAAGATTTCCCACCCCGACAAGAGGGGGCCGATACTCTAACAGGCTGCGGCAAAACTCGGTTCGAGCAGCTGTAGCGGCGCTCTGTGAAGGCGTGAATGAGTTAAAGGTCAGGCCGCATTCCCCTCCTTATGAAGGGCATCAACATACTTGCCGAATCCAGGGCGGATCTGCAATCAGCAGTTTGGAATCGCCAATTTGGAATATGTATAGAAAATTTTCTAAAGCAATTTTCTAAAGCAATGATCGCTAAGGCTGTAGAAAATCCGGCTGTATATATTCCAAAATCGGCGATTCCAAACTGCTGATTGCAGATCCGCCCTCCCTGGATTCGGCAAGTATGTTGATGCCCTTCGTAAGGAGGGGAATACACTCGGCGAATTCATTCACAACTTCTATGAGCGCCGGTTTTCCTGGAATCAACGAAATACCGGTGGTCATAGACCGTCGCTACAGCTCGGATTGCCTCCTTGAAACACTTTTCCGCAGCCTGCTAATCCTTGGGGTTTGTCGCGAAAACCGTAATTTCAGGCGTGAAACCGCGATCGTCCATCTCCAGCACGGCCTTCACGGCGTGAGCGATCTCTTCGCCGCGGAGTTTCGTCGGATTCGGCTTCTGCTCGTAGCCGGCGGCCGCTCCGAAGTTGGTAAGGACTTCGCTGGGGTTGACGAGGAAAACGCGGATATTGTGCTGGCGGAGTTCGCCTCTCCAGCATTCCGTCATGCCTCGAAGCGCGAACTTGCTTGCATAGTAGGCCGTGCCGTTCGGGGCGCCGCGCAGACTCGCTGTAGAAGAGATGTTGACGATGTTGCCGCTTTTTCTCTGGATGAAGTGCTTCGCCGCCTCGCGTGCCATGAGCATGGCACCGGTAACGTTGGTCGCAAAGACGGCCTCGAAACCGGCGCGGTCCATCTCGACGAGATTCTTGAATACCCCGATGCCGGCATTGTTCACCAGGATGTCGAGGTGACCGAACGCTTTCAGGACTTCGTCAAGCGTCTTCTTTACATCGGATTCATTGCTGACGTCCGCCCGAATGGGATGGGCATTCAGAGCATCCGCCGCTTCCTTCAACTTACGCTCATCGCGGCCGGTGATGGCCACCCGCGCTCCGTTCTGGATCAACATCCGGGCAATGGCGAAGCCGATTCCACTGCTTCCACCGGTGACTAATGCAGTCGAATTTTGTAGATTCATGGAGGCAATTTTAGCCGCAGATTACGCAGATTCGGCGGATTAAATCTGCGTAGTCCATTTAATCCGTTGGGATATACTTCCGGCCAAACGAGGAGGGTTCATGGAAATCGATCGAAGACATTTCATCGCCGCCCTTGGCGGAGCCGCCGCAGTGAAGCTGATGAGCCACGAAGCGCGGGCCGAAGCGCTCGAGGCCTACATGATGCAGGAGCTCAATACGCAGGCAGCGAAGAAGTTTCCGAAGGCCGCGGACATCGAGGCGCAGATTGAAACTCGCAGTTACCGCAGAGGGGTAGGCAATCTTTTCCTGACGACGCAAGCGAATGCAAAGGTGAAGAAGCTCGATCCCATGCCCAGGAAGCCGACGTTCATTGATTTCTTGAGGTACCGGTTTGGACAGATCTCCAATCATGTGCTTCAGAGCGCGAATCGAGCCATGAAAACGGGCATGACGGAAGAAATCATCCTGGCTTGCCTGCTCCACGATACCGTGCACGCCCTGATCAAGACCGATCACGGATACTGGGGCGCGCAGATGTACGCTCCTTATGTTCCGGAAAAAACCAGCTTCGCGATCCGCTACCATCAGGCGCTGCGTTTTTATGAGGACAAAAAGGCGGGATACGAGTACCCCGACCTGTATCGCAACTTGTTCGGCGAAGACTATGTGCCGGCTCCGCATATCCAGGCCGACTACAAAATGCTTCTGAACCACAAATGGTACATGGAGCCGCGCCTGGTAACGGTAAACGACCTCTATGCGTTCGAGCCCGGCGTCGTGGTTACTCTCGATCCGTTTATCGATATCATCGGCCGGCTCTTCAAAGATCCGAAGGAAGGTCTCGGCAACGACAACAGTCCGGTGGCCCACATGTGGCGAACGATGATCATCCCCGACAATCCGTTATAACCACAAAGGCACAAAGGGGAAATAGACACAAAGGGGAAATATCCGCGAATTACGCAGATTACGCGAATGGGCGCATCAAGGAATCTTTTGGATGCGCCCATTCGCGTAATCTGCGTAATTCGCGGCTATTTCCCCTTTATTAGAAAACGTACTTCAACGCAAACTGCATGATACGCGGATCCTGGGCGCTGAGGATCCGGCCGAAAGTGCTAGCGCTCGCGAGATTTACTGTGTTCGTGTTCGGAGCCGTCAATATGGGCCGGACGCCATTCAGGATATTGAACGCCTCTGCCCGCACCTCCAGCCTCTGGCGCTCGCTCACTGCAAACGATCGCGATAATGCCATATCGAACTGCCAGAATGCGGGAGCCAGGACAGTTCCCACACCAAGATTACCAAGTGTGCCCATGCAGCGGGATTCAACCAGCTCAGGCAGGGAGCGACATTCACGCACGCCGTCCCTCTGTTCGGCGCGTACACATCCGCAGACACTTGATTCGCGCGTTGGCTGGTGACGCCGGACAACGCCTGATCGAGGCCGGACACAACCGTAAGCGGCTGTCCGGTCTGATATCTGTAAATCGTCGAAATGGTCCACCCTGTGCCGAGGCGGCGCAGCACCGGGTTGACAAACGTGGGGGTCTGAACCACCGGAGTCAGGTTGAAGATGTGCCGCCGGTCGCCTGTGCAACTGCCGCGATCGAGCCTGCGGTTGTCCATATGCACGTAGTTCGAACCGGGATTGGGAACTCCATTTCCGCCCGTAGCATCGCCGATGCAATGGGACCAGGTGTAGTTCCCGCTGATGTTCACGTTCCGGCCGGCTCTCAGAGTTGTGTTCAGGAGAAGACCATGGTAGCTCTGCGTCGCGCCATCGTCATATTGCGTCAGGAATGAGATGTTCTGTGCCGCCACCGGATTCTGCAGATTCAGCAGCCGTCGCTGGTTCGTGTTGCCGGTTGTGGAACAAACGGGATAGGAGACGGAGCCGGTGGCTGTGTTGAGCGTACACGGGCTCAATCCGAGGAATAGTGCCGGATTGAGCTCAACCGCAGTCAACATGTGAATCGCGTTATTGCCGACATAGCTCGCGGATGCAAACAAGTTCGTCGTGAATTGCCTCTGGACACCAAGATTCCAGTTGTAGACCTCTGTCGTCTTGAGATCGGGCCGCAGAGGCATGTACGCGCCGGCAGCCGTGAACTTTGCCGTAGCCGGATTCGGAGAATATGGAAACGGATTGCCGCCTGGGAAGTTTTGCCACGGATTGTCCAGACTGATGGGTCCTGGCAGGATCGTGTCACCTGAAAACGGCGCCACGTTCGTGGTGTTGTGATGTAGTTGCTCGTTGACGAAATCGTAGGCGATTCCGGCGCCGGCCCGAATGGCGGTACGTCCGTCCCCGGTCAAATCCCATGCGAGCCCGAAACGCGGCTGTAAATTCCACCAGTGTTTTTCGAGACCCGCCTTTCCATTAAAGCCGGGATCGCCGGGATAGTAGAACCCCGGAGGAGCAGTTTTGTACACGGTGCTCACAACGCCCTGGTTGAAACGGTCGAGGCTGAAGTTGTAGATCTTCCCGTCTTTCACCTGCATTGGAAAGAAGGGCTCCCACCGCAGACCATAGTTAAGGGTGAGCCGCTTCGTGGCCTTCCAGGTGTCTTGCGCGTAAAATCCCGTCAACCAGTGGCTCTCGATCAGGCCATTGGGAGCGGATTGCCGAAGCTGCGA
>QHXD01000079.1 GCA_003223895.1 Acidobacteriota bacterium | reverse complement strand
GATCTGCGCTAGCTCACCTTCCATGAGCAGCGTCTGGCGATAGGGCAACGCCAAACTGCGATGGAAGGCTCGCAGGCCCGTTGCCGTCTGCATGGGTTGCATGCCGATTGTTTGTTGCAGCAGTCCCCGGCTCGCCTGGTCGATACCCATCCCGCCGGCTTGCCACAACGGCCAGTTGATCGACCGCGTGCGGCCGTGCCGTTGTTTCGCTGCCACCTGCCGACTGCGATACGTGGCAAACTGGTCCATGAAACCATTCGCGGTCGCGTAATCGGCCTGCCCAACATTCCCGATCGCCCCGGCGATGGAAGAAAACAGCACGAAGAAATCCAGTTCCACGTCCCGGCTGGCATGGTCCAGGTTGAACGTGCCGGTGACCTTCGGCGCCAGGACCTCGCTGAATTCGGCGGCGGCCTTTTTCAGGATGAAGTTATCCGCAATCATCCCGGCACAGTGAAGGATGCCGGTGAGCTGTCCGTACTCCGCTTGAATGGCGGCAATGAGTTGCTCGACCTGATCGAGATCGCCGAGATCCACTTGCCGATAGCTCAGCTGACCGGCTTCGGTGGACAATCCGTCTACGAGACGCTGTTTTTCGGGGCTTAATGCCGAACGCCCCGTCAACACTAGTCGCGCCTCGCGGGTCTGCTCGAGGATCTCTCTGGCAAAGACAACACCCAGACCGCCGAGCCCACCGGTAATCAGGTAGACACCGTCATCTTTGAAAGCGATCGGTGGCGTTTCCGGATCTTCCGGTACGACTTCCCATCGCGAAACGTGCCGGCCGCCGTGTTCGTCGTATCTGATCAGCGTATCCAGCGGGCGCGGTTGTTCGGCTTGCAGCCATTTTGCCAGTTCCTCGGCCGTCGTGAGTGCCGGGGCGAGGATGAGTTGACCGATGAATTGTGGATTTTCCAGCGCCGCCGTCTTCAGCAATCCGGACAGACCCGCAAGCAGCGCTTGTTCCTGATGGTCAGCGACGACAATCTGGACGAGCACCTTGCCTACTGTAGCGGCGGTCTGTGACCGCCGGATATCGTCGATTGCGGATTCTCGGCGGTCATAGACCGCCGCTACAGGAAAGAGCGCCTGGATCCGTTCAAAGCACGCGAGCGCGTACTCGCTGTAGCGCTGCGCAATGTTCTCCTGCGGCCCTGCATTCAGTGACAGGCAGTGGCTGCGCGAAACCAATCCCCCCAGCCTTATGGAGTCGACCTTCGATAGCTCGCACAGGATAACGTGGTGTTCCGTGTATTCGATGTTGCTCTGAGCAGCGGAGACCTCTACGCCGCTGGCGTGCCAAACCGGAGTGGCAAACAGACTGCCGATTGCCTGGCCCTGTGCGGCCGCTGTCTCGATCTCTTTGCTCGGTACGCGCGAAGAGAATCCGTGCATCTGCACACAGATATCCCCGCGCTCACTACACAGATCGATATCCAGCTTGACGACCTTGTCAGCCGCCTGGCTGCCCGGCGAGTAACGCACCCAGGCAACCATGTCTGTGGTGCAGGCCGAGACGATGCGCAACGATTCCAGCGCAAAGGGCAATCGTATCTCGTTGGAAAGATCAGACCAACCATCGATCGATACCACAGCGGCTTGTAGGGCACAATCCATCACACTCGGATGAAGAACATAATCTCCCGACGTGTTCTCCACCGTCCTCGGCAGCCGGAGCTGCGCCAATAATTGGTCGCTCCCTCGGTGGATGGCGGTGATTCCTTGAAGAGTGGGTCCATACACAAAACCCATCCGTGCAAACGCGGCGTACACGCTGCTCGGCTCTAACTGGCCCTCTCCCATCTGTCTCTTGAGCTGCTCGATATCGAGCCTGGCCGGCGCCGGTTGACGGCTCAAGATCGCCCGACCCTGGCAATGAACGATCTCTTGTTCCGTGTTCCGGCTTGAACGGCTATAGACCTCGAAGCCGACCTCGCCCTCGTCTTCGGGAAACAAGCGAATGTGCACCTCGACGGGTTCCTGTCCTACGACGAGCGGCCGCAGCCAGACGACGTTCCTCACGCCAAGGCTCCGCGCCTCGGGCTCTCCGTTGTCGACCGATCTCACCACGGCCCGCGCGACTGCCTCCCGCGCCATCTCCAGGTACGCCACCGCCGGCAGCAACCGCCGGCCGTCGATGCGGTGCCCGGCCAGGAAGAACTCCTCCCCCGTGAGCGTCGAGCTGAATCGCTGCTCGCCAAGGTCCGAGGTGTTCTGATGAACCAATGGATGCAGGCGGGCCCCGGCGCCTCTACTCGACGGCGACTCCGCCGCCACCCAGTAGCGCTCCCGGGCGAAGGGGTATGTCGGTATACGGGTCCGCCGCGGCGTACCGGCCACATAGAGCCGTGTCCAGTCGAACTCGACGCCCTCGACCCACAGCGACGCGAGCTTCGCCGAGTCTCTGCTCGCGATGCTCGTCTCGATCTCTGGTCTCGGCTTGCCCTTGGGTGCTGTCCCGGCTCGCGCCCGTCGTGGCTCCGCGTGGCCGCGGTGGCAATTGAGTATCGTCCGGTCCCCGGCGACGTAGGCGTGCAGTGCCGCCATCAGTTCTTCCGTGCTCCGGACGACGAACGCGACTCGCTGCTCCATGGGCTCGCGGCCGACCTGCAGCGTGTACGCCACTTCCGCCAGACGCGTCCCGGCGATGAAATCGCTGCCGCCGATCCTGGATTCGAGGAACTCGAGCAACCTTCGCGCCTGCTCGACCAGCCGTTCATTGTTCCTCGCCGACAACGGGATCAGGCACTGGCCATCCTGCGCCTCGGCGTCGTCTCTGGAGCTCGGGTACTCCTCGATGACAGCATGCGCGTTGGAGCCGCCGAAACCGAACGAGCTCACGCCTGCACGCCGCGGCAGCACGCGTCCCCGATCGTCCCGCCGGGACGGCCAGACCTGGTTTCGCTCGACGATGTAGAAGGGGCTGTCGGCCAGATCGATGTCGGGATTGAGTAGCTCGAAATTGAGCGTCGCAGGGATCGAGCGGTGTTGGATGGCCATCAGGATCTTGATCAGTCCTGCCAGTCCCGCCGCGCCCTCCAGATGCCCGATATTGGTCTTGACGGATCCGAGTCCGCACTGAGACTTCCCCGGCCAGGCCTCACCGCGCGTCCGATACAGGCGCCGGAACGCCTCGATCAAGCCACTGATCTCGACCGGGTCGCCGAGCCTGGTGCCGGTGCCGTGCGTCTCGATATAGTCCACGGATTCGGACGCGACGTCCGCGGCCTGCCAGGCGGCTTCGATGACCGCCGCTTGCGCCTCCGGTTTCGGCGCCGTTAGCGAAGCCGCCTGCCCACCGTGGTTCACTGCCGTGCCCTTGACCAAGCCGTAGATCGAGTCCCCTTCGGCGAGCGCCATCGCGAGGGGCTTGAGCAACAGCATCGCCGCCCCTTCTCCACGCACGTAGCCGTCTGCGTTCTCGTCGAACGTCCGGCATGTACCCGTAGGTGACAGCATGCCCGCCTGATAGTAGGAAATGCTGTTGGTCGGGCTGCACAGCAGGTTCGCCGCGCCCACCAGGGCCTGCTCACAATCGCCGCGTCTGATGGCGGTGACCGCGTCGTGCAAAGCGAAAAGCGAGCTCGAGCACGCCGTATCGACCGTCAGACTCGTCCCCTTGAAATCGTAGAAATAGGAGAGACGGTTGGCGAGCAGAGAGTGCGCGCTGCCCGTGCCCACATAGGCCTCCGCCGAGTCCGAGGCGGTGGTCAATACTTCGCGATAGTCGCCATGGCATACGCCAACGAAGACTCCAACCTTCCGTCCCGAGAGCTCGGATGGCCGATGGCCTCCGTCCTCCACCGCCTCCCAACTCAGCTCGAGCAGGAGGCGTTGTTGCGGATCCATCAATTCCGCTTCCCTGGGGGAAATCCGGAAGAACGGCGCATCGAATTCGTCGATGCGCTCCAGGAACCCGGCCTTGTCGATTCCCTTGTGCTTTCCCTCCAGGTCGATGAAGGCCGGCCACCGCCACCGTCCCTGCGGCATCGAGACGATGCCATGCCTTCCGCTCTCCAGAACCTTCCAGAAGCTCTCCGCCGAGACGGCGCCACCAGGGAACCGGCAGGCCACGCCGACGATGGCAATGGCATCGCCTTCCTTTTTCGCGCGCGCTCCACCACCCCACTCGGCGGGCAACACCTCCTGGAGCTGCTGATCCGACACCATCTCCGACAAGGCCGAGGTCAATTTCTCGGGCGTCTCGTGCTCGAACAGGAACATCGGAGTCAGCTTCACGCCGAGACCGCGCTCCATGAGCGACTTCAACTCGACCAGCTCGAGGGAATCCAGCCCCATGTCCATCAGCGGCCGCTGTGCAGAGTATGCGGAGGCACGCTCCTCTCCGAGCAGGGCGAGGACCTTTTGCTCGATGAGGGCCCCGATGATTTCCGCCTTCGGGACCTGTCCGTGCGGCGGCAGTTCCTCCGCATCATCCATTCCCAGAGCTTCGCAGAGCATGACGCTCTGACTGCAGGCGGCGTCGAGACTTTGAGTCGGCAGCGCGTGCGATCCGGCGACGGCAAAGCCCGTGCGCTCGAACGCGCTGATCCACTGCGGCAGCCCGAGGAAGCAGCTGTCTCTCAGGCGCTTCTCGGGGTCCTGGAACAGCCAGTATCCATGCAGCAAGGCGCCGCTGAAGAAGAGGCAATCCTTGAAGGACGTGTATTCGTCCACGACGAGGAGACCGCCGGGTTTGAGGAGTCTGCGCACCTGCATCAGTGCGAAATCGACGTTCCGCGTATCGTGCAGGACGTTCGCGGCGACGATGATGTCGAAGCGGTGCGCCTCGAATCCCTGTCGTGAAAGATCCTCCTCGATGTTGAGCAGCCGGTACTCGATCGACGGATACTGCTCCGCGAACCGGCGTCTCGCGTTCCGGATGAACGATTGCGAGATGTCACTGAAGCAGAACTCCACCAATCCGGAAAACGGCTGCAGTACCTCGAGGATCGCCGTCGTGGTCGCGCCCGTGCCGGCACCGATCTCCAGGATACGGATCTTCGGCGCGGTGGCTTTGAGGCCCACGATCGTCTCGTGCACGGCGTCGGCGACGATCCGATTGAAGTAGTCCGACACGACGCCGCCACGGAAGACTTGCGTAAAGGCGTCCATATCGGCGTCCTCGAAGACGACTTCGGTAATGTCGATCCGGCCGGTAATGATCTCGTCGAAGCGAGCCAGGCCACGCGCGGTCAGGTTCAGCAGCGCGACATTCGCCGGGTAGCGCTGCTGGAAGCGCAGCTTGAACTCCGCCACCTGGTCTTCGACCGATGTGAGCGCGTAATTACGAACCAGCGGCGTTGTTTCGACTCGATAGTCGCGCACGGCAACGAGCCCTTCGTCCTGCAGCCGCTGTATCAGCGCCTCGAAATAGCGGTGGTACTTCGGCAGCACACCGAGGCGCCGCTCGAGCGCGTCGATCTCGTACGCCTCGCCTGCGTCGCGCAGCACGCCCATGTTCTGCAGCTTCGCGAGCAGCCAGCGGAACGAAAACGTACCCAGTTCTCGCTCCGCGGCACGAGGATCGTCCTCGACCGCAAATGGATACCCGGCCACGCGCGCTCGCACATCACGTGCAACGGCGCGCACAACAGATGTTTCGTCGGCCGCCGCCGGGAGGGCGGAGCGGCACTGGTCGATGCCGACAACGCGGCCAACGTCGGTGAGCGCCCAGTACTGCTCGACGAAGTGCAGCAGATCGCGGAGATGACTCGCCGGCGCACCGGGCCGGGCGTACGCGGACGTGAGCCGAATCGTTCCTTCCTGATCATTACAGCGGACCGACGCCATCACGCGGCCTTCGCTCTCGAGCACGAACTCGTTCTCGTTCGCACGGACGATGTACGGCCGCCGCTCGAAATGATTGAGGCTGATGCGCGTATACGGCAGATGCTTTGGAAACCCGACGCCACGGCCTTCCCGCCAGAACAGACCCGCCTCGGCCGCACAGACCAGGAACGTCTGCGCTTCCAATAAATATTGATGCGACAAGGCGTGATAAACGTCGAAATGGAAATTTTCGCTCTCGTCACGATACCGGGCGGTCACGTCGGGCGGCAGGCAATGCACCTCGAGCAGGACGAGGCCGTGCTCATTGACGACCTGCGACCAGCGTCGAAGGTGCTCGACGGTGCTCTGGAGCATGTCGCGCAGCGGAATGGGCTGGCCCTGGGAGTCGATGTAGACGTTGCCACCGGCCGGCGATCGCCGCGCCCCCGCCTCGTGGTCCTCAGGCTGCCGGTAGGGGCGATCGTGATCGAGGAACGACCGCACGTGGAGCACGCGATGGAGATCCTCGACGCCGTTCGCGCGAAGCGTGTCGAGCAGTGCCGCGGGATCGCCGATGTCGCCTTTCACCGCGATGTGCTCGATCCCGGCCAGCGTCCGTGACGCCTCCACCAGCGCTTTTTCGTTGAAGTCGGCAGCAACCGGAATCACTGGATGCGCGTCGAGCACCTTCCCCCGGCGTGTCCGGTCGCGCACGGCCTCGTACAACCGGCGGAGCAGAGTACCGTCGCCGCACCCCATGTCGACGATGTACTTCGGCTGCGATGCATAGTCGTCCCCGTCGAAGCATCGAACGACCAGATCGCTCAGCGCGGCGAAGTACTTCTCATGTTGGAATCCGCTGCCGATGACGTTGATCGTCCGATCGACGTGCGTTTCGTGACCCGCCGAATCGCGTGCGAAGGCGCGCGCGGCGTCCCCGAACAGGAGCTCCTGCGCGTTTCCGAACATCGGCCTGTAGGACGCCACAGTCGCGGTGATGAAGATTCTGTCGATGACAAAACGGCCGACGCGGTTCACGTGCAACACATCGCCGGATCGAGCCGCCCACCCTCTCGCCACGAACAGGCGTTCGATCCAGCGGCGAACGGCCGGATCGACGTCCAGACCCAGCGTCTCCTCCACTATGCTCAGCCGTCCCTGCGCGCGAAGCGACAGGAGCAGCGGGATGATGAGCAGGCCGTCGAGATAGTCCGGCAGAAACGGATGCTGGCAGTTCCACCGTCGCTCCGACTGCTCCAGCCATGGCTCGAGGGAATTTCCGGCGCCGCCCTGAACGTACAGATCGAACGGAAACCGGTACAGATCCATGATGCGGTCCGGAATGAGATTCGAGCTCGCCAACTCGGGTGTCGCTTCGTATCGCCCGTCCGCAACGGGACGAATCCACTCCAGGCAGACCAGCATCCGGAGCGCCACGTCCAGATAGCCGCGGTTGGCGGAAAACTCGCGCGCCAGATCCTCGGTGGAGACAGGGGCCGCCTCGGCCAGGCGGGCCAGACAGCCGCGCGCTCGCAAGGCGTGAAGGATGGGAATCGACGACAGACCGTGAGCGTAACGATTTAGTATTTCCAGCATAGAGGACGTACTGATGGGCTTCGGAAACACACAACCGCTAAAAAGGTTGTGCCGGGGCAGTTTAAATTCCTGTGAAGTCGAAAAAGCGACTCTCACTTATTTCGAAAGGAGAGTCGCTCATGAGGAAGGCTGTCAAACGGATGGGCCGGACGGAGTCACTGCACCTCTTCTATCCAATCATAGTACCCGTTGTAGTTCTTCTCCGCGTCAAGAAGCTTCTGCACCTGAGGCGCAAACGAATACATAACATCGGCCAGCATCGGATTTGTTACGAAATAGGGAAGACCGACATCCATATCCACAATCCACTCAACTGAAATTTCGCCATTCCCAAGAGGAGTCAGGAGCCAACTGTTATTCATGACTGCAATGCGATGGCAGCATTCATCTGGCGGAACCTTATCCGGGGCCGCGATAACCTTATAGAGAAACGCTTTCGTCTTGGAGTCTTGCGAGAATTCGTTCCTTGTCACGAACTCTCTCGGCTTGAAGGGCCACGGAAAGTCATGTTTCCATACGCTATAGATCACGTGCGTTTTGTCATCCTGATCAAATTCCCTGACACCGTAATTGCCAAGATCAAGTGTCTCGTCTTGTGCAAACATCGCGAATTTAGTCAGTGTCGATCGAATCTTCCAGACGGCTTTGAACGTCCTTAAGCTAGCGCCAGGGGATTTCATCGAGTACACTGTCACGCCGTCTCGTACTCCCAGGTTTTCCCATCGAGCCGAACCGGAATACGTGTAGCCCAGATGCGCCACCATGGCGATCGCCACGAGAGCTGCTGCACCATAGAGTAGAAGCTTTAAAGACTTCCTGACTCGCCCCCTGGATTTATGTCCCGAGGCGACTTGAGTTGTTGAGTTGATGGGTTTGGCGGCCGGGTTTTCATTTCCCGTGCTTTCTTCAAAAGCTGCCGCATCCTTATTTCTCATGCTTTCCTCCAAAACGTTTCTCAGATTTTGCCGAACGCGACTTTGTCACAGACTTCGCGACAGACGTTTGGCCAGATACTTTCCTAAACAAATGAGCGTCAGGGTCGGAGTGTTGACATTTTCCGGAAGGACCGAACCGTCGCAGACGTGCAGATTGCTGCATTCCGTCTCCAGGTTCTCATCGAGATGCTCTTTGATTCTAATTGCGCCCCCCAGATGCGAGGCACCCACTACTGACTTGAAAATGTTCTTGCCGCCGGCGTGCCGTATGATTTGCCGGGCCACCTCTTCGCCTTTTTCCAGCTTCCGGAAATCTTCTTTCGTCAATTCTTTGTAATATCGGTCGTTCTCCTGAAGTCCTCCGCCCAGTCCTTCCCTGACCATCACGCCCACGCCTATGGTTTTCGAATGGAGAAACGCGCGGAACCATCTATGGTTGGCGAGCATGAACAATTGGTAGAGCGTGCGCGCAAAGTTCCCGTCGCCGACATGAATGTCGCCGTCGATTAGCGTACCCATACTTGCTCCAAAACCGTCCCCCCTCTTCAGACCGGATATCGTGCCGAACACCATGACACTGGGGTGGCAATAGAACCCTCTGTCCGCAACATTCCTTATCCCGCTCTTTCGAAGAATTATGGGCGAGGCTGCCCCACCTGCGGCGACAATGACCTTGGTTCCGAAGGCTTGACGGATTTCAGATTCCTTTTTCGTTTTCTGGAGCTCGTACTCCACACCGATGGCACGGCCTTTTTCAACGAGGACCTTGAGCACGCGGGCTCGATTGATCAATGTCGCGCCCTTCTCGACGGCCTCCTGGACGTAGTTTCTGGCAGTCCATCTTGCCTCGGGGGTGTAGCCGGAAGCGCACTTGGACTGATCGACCAGCATCTTGCTCTGTACCCAGTCGTATCCCAGCGCCGTCGCGCTTTCTCGCAGTCTTATGGAGTGAGGCCGCAAGAGCTCATCGGGCAATACCGCCAGCGGCAATTCCCTTTCCACGTCGTCGAGCTCTCTAGAGAGATCGATTCCCAGCGCCAGAAAGGTTTCCAATGGAGGAGGAACGGTCGCTCCAAAATAGACAGAAGTCGTGCCTCCCGTCGTGAGGGTCCTCCCCATAAGGACGTTGTCGCCCACTGAAACAGCGTCGACAATAGAGGCGGTCGCCAGTAAACTCCCTTTCAGGGGTGCGTTGCCGCCTCGCTCGAGAATCAGCAGTCTTTTCCCTCGTTTGCTCAATTCCCTCGCAACAGTCGCGCCGCCGGGGCCGGAACCCACAACGATCGCATCGAATTCGGTATTGTTCACAACTATTAAGTATGGAAGGCGAGTTTCACGCTTTGGCTACCGCGAGAGCGGAGTCCCGGTAACGCCACGCGTAGTGGCTGTAACTTTGAATCTGCAATCCGTCGAGGTCCTTTTGCGAGATCGCCTCCACGAACCGCTGAGCAAATTGAATGTTGGTAATCAGAGGTATCCCCAGATCCACTGCTCTCCGCCGAATCAGATAGTCGTTGGTGAGTTCCTCTTCCTGGAACGTTTTGGGAATATTAATGACGAGGTCGATGTTGCCGCCCTGCAGATACTCCAGGACATTCGGTGAAGATTTTTCCAATGGCCAGTGCAGAACCTGTGAATCAATCCCGCCGGCCTTCAGGAAATCAGCTGTTCCCCTGGTGGCATACAGAGTCAAGCCCATTTGAGAAAGAATCCTGGCGCTCCTTGTGAAAACAGCTTTGACTTCGATGGGTCCGGTAGAGAGCAAAACGCCGCGGATGGGCAAACGATAGCCGACGGAAAGGAGTGCCTTGAGGAACGCTTCTTCGAAGTCTTCTCCCAGGCACCCGACTTCTCCGGTCGAAGCCATTTCGACGCCCAGCATCGGGTCCGCACCATCCAGCCGCATGAATGAAAACTGTGGCGCCTTGACTCCCACGTAGCCGAGATCCAGTACCGAGTCGTCCTCTTTGGCCATCGGCCTCCCGAGGATCACTCGCGTCGCGATGTCGACGAAATTCTTCCCGCATATTTTTGAAACGAACGGGAAGCTTCGCGATGCACGGAGATTGCATTCAATGACCTTGATCTCGTTGCCCTTTGCGATGAACTGAATATTGAATGGACCGCTGATCGACAGACCTCTCGCAATCTGGCTGGTGACCTTCTTGATTCTCCGGATCGTTTCCAGATACGTCCGCTGCGGTGGCAGAACCAGTGTCGCATCTCCCGAATGGACCCCCGCATTCTCGACATGTTCCGATATTGCGGAAACGACGACCTCACCACGGCTCGCCACGGCATCAATCTCGAGTTCCTTCGCGTTTTCCACGAACTTGCTCATCACGACAGGATGTTCTCGAGATACGTGGCTGGCCTTGTCCAGGAACCTCTCGAGTTCCACGTCGTTCGAAGCAACAGCCATTGCGGCGCCGCTAAGGACATAGGAAGGCCGCACAAGGACCGGGTAGCCGACACGTCTTGCAAACCTCCTGGCGTCGTCAACGTTGATCAGTTCTCTCCACTCCGGCTGTTCGATTCGCAATTCGTCCAACAGCGCTGAAAACTTATGGCGGTCTTCAGCAGTATCGATACTCTTTGCGGAGGTCCCGAGAATCGGAATGCCTGCGGAGTGAAGCTGGAGAGCCAGGTTGTTCGGAATCTGTCCACCCATGGAAATAACGATGCCGATGGGTTTTTCTTTCTTCCAGACGGCCAGGATCGTTTCCAGACGCAGTTCTTCGAAATACAGGGTGTCGCACTCGTTGTAGTCGGTACTGACCGTTTCAGGGTTACAGTTCACCACAACCGTTCGATAGTTCAACTCACGCAGCGTGCGGACGGTATTGACGCAACACCAGTCAAACTCCACCGAACTCCCAATTCGATACGCACCCGAGCCCAGGACTATGACCGTTTTGCGGCCGTCGCTGGGCGGTTCACCATCATCTTCCTGCCCATTGTAGGTGACATAAAGATAGTTTGTCTGGGCCGGGTACTCGGCTGCCAGTGTGTCGATCTGCTTGACGAAAGGCGTAATTGCCAATCGGGTTCGAGTGATTCGGACTTCTTGTTCCTCAATTCCCTTCAACGATGCAATCTGACGGTCGGCAAAGCCCAGCTGCTTTGCCTCAAGAAGCAACTCGCGATCCCAGGGCCACTCGGCTGTTCTCAGCCGGGCTTCCATCTCGATGATGTCTTTCATTCCCGACAGGAACCAATTGTCGATGAGAGAAAGAGAGTGGATTTGTTCGATCGAGAAGCCTTCACGCAAGGCCTGTGCGACTGCGAAGATTCGTTCGTGAGTCGGCTCACGGAGTTCCTTCGCCAGATCGTCAAAGCGGAAATGTTCTTCGCATGCGAAACCGGACACGCCGATCTCGATCATCCGCAGCGCTTTCTGGAGAGCTTCCTCGAAATTTCTGCCAATCGCCATCACTTCGCCGACCGATTTCATCCCCGAACCGATGGTTCGAGAAATCCTTCGGAACTTCTGCAGATCCCAACGTGGCATCTTGACAACCACGTAGTCCAAAGCAGGCTCAAAGCATGCCGTCGTCACCCCGGTAATCGAGTTCCTGAGATCGGTGAGAGCGTAGCCCAGCGAGAGTTTTGCTGCGATGTGCGCCAGTGGATACCCTGTGGCTTTTGACGCCAGCGCCGAGCTTCGGCTGAGGCGCGCATTGACTTCAATGACCCGGTAATCGAGCTTGAACGGAGAAAGTGCGAATTGAATGTTGCATTCGCCGACAATGCCGAGGTCTCTGACGACTCGGATCGCAACTTCCCGCAGCATGTGATACTCGGTGTTTGTGAGTGTCTGGCTGGGAGCGACGACGATGCTTTCTCCCGTGTGAATACCCATGGGATCGATGTTCTCCATGTTGCACACGGTGACACAGTTATCAAATCGGTCGCGGACGACCTCGTATTCCACTTCCTTCCAACCGGTCAGATATTCCTCGATCAGGACTTGTGGACTGTGGGCAAGCGCCCGGGCAGCGCGTTCCAGAACATCTTGATCGTTCGAGCACAGACCGGAACCCAGTCCGCCCAGCGCATAGGCGGCGCGCAACATGACGGGATAGCCCACCTCTCGAGCCACTGCAACGGCTGCCGCGGGCGTCACGGCAGCTGCACTTCGCGGCGCACGAACATTAATGTTGGTTAATCGTTTACTGAACAATTCGCGATCTTCAGTGTCGCGAATGGCCTGAATTGGTGTGCCGAGAATCTCTACGCCACAATTCCGGAGCACACCTCTGTCGTGCAACTCCAGACCGCAATTCAAAGCCGTTTGGCCGCCGAACGCGATCATGATTCCAAAGTAGATCTCATCGGCGAGATGATCCGAAGTCTGAATCGTTGCGATGTTGGGATTTACGAGAATGGTCGCAATTCCCTCTTCCTTGAGCGCCTTGATTGCCTGACTGCCGGAATAGTCGAACTCTCCAGCTTCACCGATCTTCAAGGCGCCGCTTCCGAGAACCAGCACTTTGCGGGAGTGTTCTTGCATTTTCATTCAGGATTGCCAGACGTCTCGAACAAAGTCGTTGAATATGAAGTTCGCGTCGACCGGGCCGGGTGCGGCCTCAGGGTGGAATTGGACGCCATACAGCGGTTTATGCCGATGTCGAATGCCCTCATTCGTTCCATCATTTGCGTTCACAAACCATTCATCCCAGTCGGAACCTAGAGTTGAGGCATTCACGGCGTATCCGTGATTTTGTGAAGTGATGTAGCAGCGGCGCGTTTCTACGGCAAGACACGGTTGGTTTTGTCCGCGATGACCGTACTTCAACTTGAACGTGTCTCCACCGGCTGCCAGAGCGAGAATCTGCGACCCGAGGCAGATTCCGAACACGGGTATATTTCGAGCCATCACCGACTGGACCGCAGCTATGGTCTTTGCGCACGTTTTCGGATCGCCGGGTCCATTGGAGATGAGTACGCCGTCGAAGTTTTCGTGGGAGAAGTCGTAATCGTAAGGAACGCGGCGGACCGTCAGGTTCCTGTCTAGAAGATTCCGGACGATGCTCTCCTTGCAACCGCAATCCACCAGAATGACTTGTTTCTCGCCTCGCCAATAGGTGATCGGGTGCGGCACGGTTACATCCGATATGAGATCGTCGGAAGACGTTAACGGAACGTGTTCGTTTGCCGACTCCGTGCCCATCGATCCCAGCATCGTGCCGCATTCCCGGAGACGCTTTGCCAGTGAACGAGTATCCACCGCAGCCAGAGCAGGAACTCCATCGTGCTCCAGCCATTCGGCAAGACTGGTGAGAGCGTTCCAATGCGCGGGCTGCCGGCAATGCTCGGAAACGATCAAGCCGGCAACCTGAATGCGCTTCGACTCGAACTCTGCTGCACAGCGATCTCTGTCAGGCACTCCGTAGTTTCCGATGAGGGGATATGTCAAGACGAGTATCTGCCCTCTGTATGAAGGATCGGTAAGTGCTTCTGTGTATCCAACCATGCCGGTGTTGAAGACGACTTCGCCAATCGCCGATTTGAACGCGCCGAAATATCGACCTGTTAGCCTGTGGCCGTCTTCGAGCACCAATGTTCCTTTTTGCAGCGAGTGGGTCATGTCGAAGGGTTAGAACAAGGTGTAAGTGGAAGGCGACTTGATGTTATTTTGGCTGAGCTAACAAGTAAGGTACCTTGAAGCTCCACTCGTCAGGCAAGCCCGTTTTTTCCATGTATTCTTCGACGACAAAGTTTTTTCGGTGGCTTGCTTCGAAAGTCCCGCCGGCTGCCGTTTCCGCAACGAGCAAGAAGTCCTTCCATCGTTCATTTTGGGAAATATAGGAAAGCACGTCGGAAGCGATTGTCAACTCTTGATACTCACAGTCAATCTTGATGAGCGCCCTGTAACGAGCGACGTTCAGTCGTGCAAGTTCTTCTGTGATACGATCGAAAAGTCTTTTCACGCCGATCGTTTCAACATTGACCCCCACCATCGTCGTGGACACGTTTTTCACCAAAGTCTGAATGTACTCCGCGTACTTCTCGTTCACGACGAGGCCAGAGACTTCCGACCCGACGCGCTGATTCCAACCAGCTGGACTCCCAGCCAATATTGTGAAGTCAGTGTTGTACCCAATTGAAAGGAACTGATCGTGGTCTTCCACAGTGGGAACGATAGCGCGATTGACGTGATATACGTTGATGGGACCGCCGACCGGGTACGTTACTTGAAGGGGCTGTGGTTCAACTCGGAAATAGCAAACGTTCTTAACCTTACGGCCGATTTCGAGCTTCTCTTCGAGCAAATGCAAAAACCAGTTTTTGTTGGCGCCCAGGTCAATGATAACCGTGGCATCCGGAACCGGGTCCTTAAGAACATGTTGTTTGATTTGCTCGATCCGATAAACGTCGTTTACAAATAATTCCGTGTAAACTTGAAAGTCTTCGCCCCCGGGAAACGGGCGAAACCCCAGCCTGCGGAGTTCTGTTTGAATCGACAATACTGATGTGCTCATGCTTTACTCCAATGGTTTAGTGTCTCAGGAACAGGAATTGTCACAGGCGAATGATCTCTATGCGAGTACCGCCTCTTCCCTGCGTATTTTTCTAGTTGCCAGCTGATATTTAGGATCTTTGACGAAGACCGTGTTCTCAATGACCAGCAGATCCAGGCCACTGGTTTGAAAGACCCCCACCGCATCTTCGACGCTATGGATGATCGGTTTCCCCATCACATTGAAGCTGGTATTCAGAACGACGGGAACTCCGGTGATGTCGTGGAATGCTTTGATCAGGTTGTAGTACCGCGGGTTGATTTTCCTTGTGACGCTTTGCAGGCGCCCTGTTCCGTCCACGTGCACCACCCCGGGTACTTTGGCCTTGACCGACTCTTTGAACCTGAGTGTGCGCTCCATGTAGGGACTGAACTGATAGTGCTCGAAATACTCGTCTCCGTACTCGTGCAGTATCGAAGGAGCAAAAGGCCTGAACTCTTCTCTGAATTTGACCTCCGCATTGATTCTTTCTTTTACGCCCATGCTGCGCGGATCAGCGAGAATAGAGCGATTCCCCAGTGCTCGAGGGCCAAACTCTGCTCGACCTTGTACCCAACCGACGATCTTTCCTTCAGACAGCGCGGTAGCGACTGCGGTAAATAATGTCTCGTCATCGAGCTCCTGGGATTGAAATCCACAATACTTCCGCAGCCTGGCCAACGACGAATTCCTTATGCTGCTCCCAAGAAACGGCGAAAGTACGCCGTCATGACGTTTGACATAGGGATTGTATTCATAGAATGTCTGGTACGCGGCACCGATGGAATTGCCGTCGTCGGCTGGCGCGGAAGGTACGAACAATTCTTTGAACGGCGTATTCTCCAGGATCGTGCCATTGGCGGATGAATTGAGCGCACAGCCCCCGGACAAAATCAAATTATCCGATATGTGGAGGTCATATATATTCTTCAGCCATTCATGCACGATCTCGGTAAAGACATACTGCGCGGTGGCGGCAAAATCCGTGTACTCCATCGCCGGAACGTTCGGCTTACGGCGCATTTCGTGTAGAGCTTCATAATTTTTTGAGGTGTTGCGTCCCGACCTTAGTGTCACACCACTCACTTTGATCAGCGGTCGGATCAGATCGTACAGTTTCTGGTCGAACTTACCGTACGCGGCTAACCCCATCACCTTCCACTCTTCTCCTTTCAGAGCATCGAAACCGCAAATTTCGCACATCAATGCATAGAACACCCCGAGGCTGGCCGGGAAGGCTCTTACGCCCTCGACTTGCTTAAGCTGCCCGTTACGGTATTCAAATGCTGCTATAGAGCTTGTTTCGCCTAAACCGTCCATGACTACACATACGCCCTCGTCGTATGGACTGGCAAAGGCTGCAGCGGATGCATGTGTCCAATGGTGTTTGAAATACCATCGTTCAATTTTCGATTTGCTGTTGGCAAAGGCAAGTTCTAATCCAGTCGTCCCAAAATTCAGCACCGACTTGTGACAAAGTAACCCGAGTTTAAGTGCCGTTAGCAATCTTCTCCCGTTCTGGTTCGCCCTACGAATTTTGGAACTCAAAATCGGCAAAGCGATTGATAGACCCCAGGCTATATGCTTTGGCCAGGTCAAGCCTACGACGGTATCAGCATCTGGATCGCAATATTGAGAAACAAGCTCCTCGATATAGTTCACATGATCCGGTGGATTTCCCCACGCCCGCTTGGATTGCAATCGCCTTTCAGCTCCCTCCGCATACACGAGCTCCCCGTTCTTATCAATAATCGCTATGCTGGGATCGTGCGCACTGATCGCCAAACCAATGTAATTTTTCATAATGGCCATCTTCTGAAATTAAGTCCGACTCAAGAGTGAGAAATTTGGTGAATTATCCCCAGCGTCGGGAAGGTCGTGTTTGAAGAGATCGGCTTTATAAGTCAAGCAGGCTGCCGCCATCTTGGCCTTTCGCCAAGTGCATCACTGGGGAGAGCAAGGTTCGGACTTCTGTCTGCGCCCCGCAGTTGTTGGGCACCACGGTGCACGTTCCACTCCAGATCCGTGACACCGTAAATGCTTTGTAGCGTCACATGAGACGACATGCGTCACTGCTAATTGCCTAACCAATCGGATAGGCGGCTAGCGAATTGGGTGGTATCCGGGGCGGGCGGGATCGGATCAGATTTTGATTTTCTTCCATCTGCCCTGGGCCCAGATCGCGGTGATCAAAGAGGCGGCAAGGGCACCGTAGGCCGCTTGAATGAAAGAAATCTGTAAGAGGCCGTAATGTAAATAGGGACCGACAATCCACACCGCAGGCAAAAACAAGAGCCATTGGGTACCGAACGAAATCATCACCACTCGGCTCCCATCGCCGACGCTGACCAAAGTATAGGCAAATATATAAATCAGACTGCCCAGTCCAGCCAGGGCCGTCACCAGTTGCCAGGGTCTGACGGCAATCGATATCGCGTGTGGATCAGAAAGAAAAATCGATAGAAAAAATCTTGGAAAGAGAACAAGAGGAAGCGCCAGCAACGTAATGCTGATAACTCCCAGTTTTCCTGAATCCCATCCCCACTGAGCAGCCCCTGCAGGATCGCCCTCCCCTACGGTTTTGGAGACCAGGGTAGCGGAGGCGCTTCCTAGAGACATCGACAGGATCGCGAACACCATCGAGATTCGAACCTGAACGTTCGTGGCGGCCAACTCTGCCGTTCCGACCTGTCCGATCATCCAATAAAAGACGATATAGCCGGCTGAAAAGAAGAACTCCTGCATGGTACCAGGCAGCCCCACCTTAAAGATGCGCACCAAAAGAGACCTCTCCGGCTTTACGGTCAAAAAGCCATCCTTTTGGAAATGAAGGTAAGTAATCGCGAAATTGATAATGACGCCTGCGTACAGAGATATTGCCGTGCCGATTGCAGCTCCCGTCGCTCCCAGGGCTGGAGCGCCGAAACGTCCTGAAATCAGCACATAGTTCAGGCAGAAGTTCAGGAAACTCATGAAAAGGACGATCGCCATATACACGTTCGGCTTTTCCATGCCGGTCCAAAAGCCTTTGAAGGCGGAGCCCATTCCTGCAGCGACAATGGCCGTGTAGAGAACCCGGAGGAATGGAACGCCTATCTTTGTGACTTCAGGATCAGAGGAAATCAAAGAGAAGAAGAAGGGAGCGAAGAAGTAGCCAAAAATCGTCAAAGGTGTCCCCACGATCAGGGCGGTCAATAGACCTCCATTGAGAGGCAAGCATTGTCGTTCCGTGGAACCCTCGCCCCTTCTGCGGGCGACCAGCCCCTGAACTGCCGGCGCAATCCCCACCACGAAAGCCAAAACAAGCGTCTGGCTGAAGACCGACAATCCCACGGCTGCTGTAGCCTGGCTTCCCAGTGGTGCAACCATGGCAAGATCGATCAACGACATCACTAGACTTGAACTTAAAGCGATGCTGACGGGAAACGCCAACTTGAATATGGTCGCAACTCGCTCTCTACTGGGCATGAAGACTCCTCTCAATAGGCAGGTTTTCCAATATTGAAAAATGGTCCGCCTCGACGTCGAAGGTCCGAATGGGGCTCTGAAGCAGGTGATCCCAGCCGTAGTCGCGAGGCAAGTTCAGTGGATCCGGACACCCTCGTGTTGCGCGGTACAACGACACATCGATCTTGCGTGACAGCAACGACGGCGTATAGGTGCGATAGCAAAGCAGATTGGCTCGATAAACGCGATAAAACGCGGCGAGTTGGTCGCTGTTGATCTCCAGACCACGATCGTTCAGCAGACCGGCGAGATAGTGAACGTGGTCCTGATTGGACAATTGTCGCAACCGTTCAGTATCGATCTCCAGGTTTGCTCCATATAGATTGGCTACCGCCATACAGGCGTCGACGAGTTCGGCAACCTCGTCGGAAGCGACATTCCTCTGCACGATCGACGGAGCGATTGAGTCCAGCAATATAAGAGAGGAAATTTCCTCTCCCTGCTCCAGGAGGATTCTGGCCATTTCATAGGCGACCACACCGCCGTAGGAATGTCCGATCAAGCCATAGGGGCCGCGAGGCTGTACCGTTTTCAGTGCCGCGATATTGGCGTGGGCCGTTTGCTCGACGCTGCCAAGGGGCGGTGTTTTGCCGTCAAGGCCAACAGCCTGCAGGGCGAAGAGAGGCTGTTGATCACCCAGCACCTTGCTGAGCGGCCGCAGCGACAGCACATTCCCGCCAACTCCGGGTACGGCAAAGATCGGCGGCCGGTCGCCATTGGTGTGAATCGGGACGAGGATATCGAAAGACGGCGCCTCTTCACTCGAGATCAATTTCGCGAAAGCAGCGA
Source organism: Acidobacteriota bacterium (assembly GCA_003223895.1). Classification (GTDB taxonomy): domain Bacteria; phylum Acidobacteriota; class Terriglobia; order 20CM-2-55-15; family 20CM-2-55-15; genus 20CM-2-55-15. Next base: position 10,985 of record QHXD01000079.1, on the reverse strand, counting down.
TGTTTGGAGCACTGAAGAGTACTGCCAGAGGCAGCATTTGCTTGAAGTGCCTGTTCGTTTTCGCCGTCAATTGCATCGCGGACAGCGAGTGCCCGCCAAGCTCGAAGAAGTTGTCATTGACGCCGATGGTCTCCGGCGCCAGGTTCAATACCTGCGCCCAGATTTCGACGAGTTGCTTTTCCGTGTCGTTCCGCGGCGCCACATAGGCCTGGCCCGACGCTATCGTCACGTCCATTCGTGCCAGCGCGCGCCGGTCGACTTTGCCGTTCGAGCTCAACGGAATCGCGGCCACGCTGACAAACGCGGCCGGCACCATGTAGTCCGGCAACGTGCGCAACAGATGCGCTCGGAGCTCCTCATTCGGCAGTTGCACGAGGTGATCCGCAGTCGTCTCTTTCGTCCGATAGAAGCCCATGAGCTGCTTGTCCGTGTCCTGGCCCTTCGCGATGACGGCGCTGTCTTGTACCTGCGGGTGTTGATTGAGCCGGGCTTCGATCTCGCCGATCTCCACGCGGAAGCCACGGATTTTGACTTGCGTGTCGATCCGGCCCAGATACTGAATGTTGCCATCGTCCAACCAACAGGCCAGGTCACCGGTTTTGTACATGCGCGTGCCCGGCCGGAACGGATTGGCAACGAATTTTTCCTGTGTTAATTCAGGACGATTCAGATACCCCCTGGCAAGACCATCGCCCGCGATATGCAGCTCACCCGGCACCCCGATCGGCTGAGGATGGTTGTGTTGATCGAGAATATAGAGTTGGATGTTATCGATGGGAGTACCGATCGGCACAAAGGGGTGGGTCAATTGCGAGCAATCAAATGCCGTTACATCGATCGCGGCCTCTGTCGGACCATACAAGTTATGCAATACCGCGTTCGGGAATTTCGTTTTGTAACGATCTACAGACTTTTTGTCTAACGCCTCTCCACTCGCAAATATCTGTCGCACGCTATTACAGCCGGCCTGGGCATTGTCCAGAAAGGCGCGCAGCATCGACGGAACGAAATGCAGTGTCGTCACCTTCGCCTTGTCGATGAGACTTTCCAGATACTGAACGTCTTTATGCCCATCCGGCACTGCAAACACGACCGACGCGCCAGCCATCATGGGCCAGAAGAACTCCCACACAGAAACATCGAAGCTGTACGGTGTTTTCTGCAGGACGACATCGCCCCCATCCAGCGGATAGCGTTTCTGCATCCAGTGAATTCGATTCACCAACGCCCGATGTTCGACCAGTGCGCCCTTGGGTTTGCCGGTAGAACCCGACGTGTAGATCACGTAACAAACATTGTGAGGCTTCACGTCTCGACGCAATTCGACGCCCTGAGTCTCCAGCGCAACCACACGCCTGATGATTTCCGGCCACTCCCTGTCCAGGCTGACTACCGTGACGCCTTGTGTCGCGAGCGAACTTATCCTGTCTCTGAATTTCTCCTGAGTAAGAACAATCGCTGCAGCACTGTCCTGCAGCATATAGGTCAGTCTGTCATCGGGATAATCAGGATCCAGTGGTAAATACGCTCCACCTGCGTGTATCCATACAGAGCCCAACCACGCTGTCGGGGCTGACGCCCAGGGACTGCAAATACAGAGCGAGATCACAGCTCTCCTGATAGAGCTCCTGATAGCTCAGCGCTTGCTCACCAGATACGGCAGCTGTATGGCCGGGGTCGAGTACCACCCGCTCGGCAAACAAATCATGAATGCACTTGTCCTCCGGGTAGTCCGCGCGGGTGTCGTTGAACTCTACCAGCAGCCTGTGTTTTTCCTGTTCCGGCAGGATGGAGTATTCATGCAGCAGCCGGTCTCCATCTTCGCCGAGGCTTTTCAGCAATGCCGCGTAATGTTCGCAAAAGCGCTTGATCGCGTGTTCCTGATATAGATCCGGGTTATATCGGACATGCACGCTGAATAACGCGTCCTTGTCGAATATCTCCAGCCCGAGATCGGAATAGCCCTCCGGACCAATTTCCGGCACGTTTTGAACATCGATTGCTTGTTGTCGCGATAACGACGCGAAACTCGCGTCGCTTATGAAATTCTGATATGCATAATTGACCTGAAACACCGGGTTCTTTGTTCCCGGTTTGGTCCGCAGCTTGTCCAGCATGAGCTCGAATGGATAGCTGGAGTGAGAGATCGCATCCAGCATCGTGCCTTGCACCTCACGCAGGAACTCACTGAGCTTGAGCCGGCCTCCGACACGCGTGCGCAGCGGAACCATGTTGATGAAATAGCCGACTTCTGCCGAAAACCTTTGCCCCGGCCGCACGATCACGGGCATGCCGACGATGATGTCGTCCAGGTTGGTATATCGATGCAATAGAATTTTGAATGCCGCCAGGAAAACAACCGAAGGGAGGATCGACTGTGCCTTCGCAAAATCGCGAACTCCGCGCGACACGTCCGCCGGCAGGGTCTCGGCCAGTGATGCTCCTTCGAAACTTGGTGAAGCCAGGCGCGGCAGATCAGGAAACAGTTCGATGCTTGATAGTTCACCGCTGAGTCGTTGCTGCCAATAGTCGGCGTGCCACCGGCCTTCCGCCGATGCCAGCATCGCCTCTTCCCAGGCGACGAACTCCTGGTAACCCGACAGCTCACGGGACAGGGAGACCGGCTTGCCCCTGCTTAATGCTTGATAGTTGGCGATCACAGACCGCAGCAAAACCACTGCGGAAACGCCGTCGAAAATAATGTGGTGAATGGTGAGCAGGAGAATACGCTCCTGATCATTCAGCGTAAATAATTCGATTCTGGCTAAGGGACCTCGATCCAGGTCGAAAGGCTGTTTTACCCGCCGGCGCAGAAACGCGACCAGACGCTGCCGGTCCGTGAACGCAACTGCCTGCTGTTGAATCGATGTTCTGCACCGATCATCAAGGGAGTGACACACCGTACCTTCGTCTGCCACTATTCTCGCAGTGAGAATGGGATACTGATTCAGTGCACAACTCCAGGCTTCCTCCAGTAGTTTCACATCGATTTCGCCGTTGAGTTTTATGCACAGGGGCAGGTTGTATGCGGTCATTTCGGGGTGGACTTTTTGCAGAATGTACAGTCCCTTTTGTCCCGCCGACAGCGGAAATCTCTTCGATTTTCGCGAAGAACTTTTCTCGGCCTGCGCCTGTTGCCTCTTTTCGCGGCCTTCCAATAACGCGATAATCTCGGACTTATATCGGATGATGCCTTTCCTGATGTCACTGGTGAGCGTTCCGTTCTGCGCGTAGCAATTCAACTGGCCCGCCTCGGCGGACAACTTGACGCCTTTGGTGGCTAATGTCTTGAGAAACTCGGTTACTGTTTCCATGGGGGACCCTTTATCAGAACGTCACTTTCTCGTAGCTGCCATCAAGTGACGCTTTTTGCCACGAGATCTCTTCCAGGAGCTGTTCGCCACTCATTTCGGACTCAGACGATCGCGCCAACCTGTCCGAAAAAAATGTCTTTCTGGGCAGGGGAACTAAAGTCGTCATGGGTCGACGCGGCCCCACTGAATACACCTGACCCTGTCTGGTCGGCGTTAGAGCATGGATCTTATCTGGATAAGTCGCCACCAGATATGCGGCCAGGCTTCGAATATCCCTGTGGTCGAAAAGCAAACTGGGCGATAGATTTTCGTGGAGTAGCCTATTGATCGCCTGGATGAAGTTCGAAATGGCAGGCGAAGAGAATCCCAGATCGAAATAACTTCGATCCGCAGGAATTTCATCCAACGGTCTCTGTAATTGAGCTGAGGCTTCCTGTCTTAAAAAGAGCTCGATCGTTTCTTCTGCGCCTATTGCCGCGTTGTCGAATTGAAACGATAGACAACGCATTTGCACACACACGTTTCCTTTGGTGTCGATCAGGTCGATATCCACCTTGATCAGTTCGTCTTGTGGCGGCGCCTCGTCAGAGTAGCGCGCCCAGGCGAACATTTCTTCCTTGCAGGGAGATAGCACGCGTAAACATTCCAGGACATGTGCCGACAATGTTATGGCGGGACGATCAGTCGCGTCGGCGACCAGCCGCATGCCGGCTTGAATGGCCCCCGTCATCAAACTCGGGTGTAACGAATAGCCGCTGTGCCAGGCGCCGGCGTCGGTCGCCGGGACAACTGCCGGTAAAGACAACCGCGCCAGTAGCTGTTCATCTCCTTGATGTACAGTTGTTATGGCTTGATGAGCGAGTCCATAGTGAACGCCCATCTTCGCGAATGCCGCATACACGCTGTCCGGGCCCAGTTTGCCCCGGTGCATCTGCCCTTGTAGTGCATCAACGTCCAACGACGTGGGAGCGGGTTGATCACTAATGGTGACTCGGCCCTGACAGTGAACGATTTCTTGGTCCGCTTCGTCGCTGTAGATCTCAAAATGTATTTGCTCTTTGTCGTTTGCCAACAAGGCGATTGTCACTTGTCTGCTTCCGTCAACGACCATCGGATGACCCCAGACCGTATGCTGCAGCTCTACAACCGAGGATCCCTGGGGAATGCGCGCAGCCGTCTCTATCGCAGCCCGCGCCATTTCCAGATAGGCGGCCTCAGGCAACACTGTTTGCCCGGCGTGATCGTCAGTGGCCAACCGGTGGTCCTTCAGGAAGAATTCCGCTCCTGTCAACGTAGCGCTGTAGCTCTGCTGGCCGAGAGTGGACGTATTAGTGTGAAGTAAGGGGTGAAGCCGGGTTACAGAATCAGCACTGGCCTTTGTCGTGTAATGACGCTCTGCGCTTGCGCCACCCGCCAGTCCCTCCGAAATCTGTTGTTGCCAGTTCTTCAGTATGTATTCGGTCAGTTGGTTGACTGTGCGGTATTCAAACAGGCTTGCAGCTTCCAGTTGAATCTGCAGCGCCTCACTTATGCTGCGGACAAGATTGACACCAACGATGGAATCGACGCCGTAGTCCGTCAATGGCGCATCATTGCCGATAACTGCAGCATCCATTCTGAGCTCATCGGACAGCGTCCCGGTGATGATCTTTCGTATATAGCCCGCGACGTCTGTGCCCTTTACATCCGCGTGTTCAACATCCACAGAACGTTGCGGTGGGACGTGCTTTACATTGAACGTCTTGAGCGTCTTAATAAGGGCGACCTGACGCGTCTCGGAATTCATCAAAACTTGCAGAGATGCCATTCCTTCGTCTGGCTCGATGGATCCCAGACCGATCCGCGCCATGTTTTGCCTGTGGGATTCATCAGCTGCGATGCCGACATTACCCCAGTACCCCCAGTTCATGATTTTTACTGGATAAGCGCGCTGTAGCTGCAGCATGTGCGCAAAGCTGTCCTTGAAGGTACAGCCGGCGGAGTAATTGGACTGGCCGCCTGACTTGACGAAGGATACGATCGAGGAGAAGAAGAGCATGAAATCCAGCTCCTCGTTGCCGAACACCCGATCCAAATTCACGCTGACATCAACTTTGGCAGATAAGCCGGCGCTGAATCCCGATTCGTCCATGCGGGCAATGCTCTGATCATGCAGGACCAACGCTGAGTGGACGACTCCATGAATGGCGGGATACGTCTTCAAAATCGTGCTGCGTGCCTGCTCCAAGGCACCCAGGTTCGCTGCATCGGCCGAAATATATAGAGGAGCATGCCCCAGCCGAGACAAGGAATTGATCTTTTCTTCAATGGCGGCGTCGTATGGACGCCGGCCGATCCAGACCAGGTTGGCCTGGTAGTGTTCGATCATGAACCGGCTCCACACTTCACCGATCCCACCCGCGCCGCCGATCACAACATACACGCCGTTTTGCCGATACACGGGGGTCGCCTGGGGCAGGGTCGTTATGGGCGCCATTCCCTGCTGGAACCATTCGCCCCGGCGATATGCCAGCGCGTTGCCTTGCTTGTCCCAGGGCAGCGACAAGCATTCGCGAGCCGCCACTGATGCGAGGGAATCCACGTCCAGGAGCCTTAGATCCCAGTGGGGGTATTCCTTTGCCAGACTGCCGATCAGGCCGGCGATTCCGGCGTGGGCGGGCTGAATCGGCTCACCTTCTGTTACCCGCTGAGTCCTGCCGGTGACGATTGTCCATTGAAGGTTCTTGTTCGCATAGCCCGAACTCAAAAGGGCCTTGATGATGCGGAAGACAGCCAGGACGCCTTCTTCTTGCTGTTCGATGATGAGTTCATCGCCCGCGCTCTCCCGACCAGCGCCGGTATTCACGTCGGGCGCAACCCAGAGCACCTGATCGAAGGAGCAACCGACGCTGGAGGCCGAGACGATCTCCAGAAGCTCCGCCCGCGGGTAGGACTTCCGTACCCAATCCAGTTGACCTCGGTCGCTTCCCAGCAGAAGTATTCTGGTTGACTCCGGAAGAACGATCCGTTTGCTCTCTTCCAGGCGCACGGGATTCCACACCGGAACGAAAGTCTCCAAACGTGCTTTGACTTCTTCCTGGCCCGTAGCGCCCCTGCGCTGATCCACTCGCTCTTGTGGAATCACCCTGGTTGCCGCGCGATCGATTTTTCCATTCGCGCCGGGGATCCAATAACGCTCCCTCGCAAAAGGATACGTAGGAACGGAGATACGCCGCGCAGCACCCGGCTTGTGCAGCAAGCGCCAGTCGATCTTCGCTCCGGATACCCAAAGCTCCGCCAGCCTGGAAAGCTCTTTCCGTTCGATGAGAGCCTGGACGAAGGTTTCTCCCGTGCGGGCTTCTTTGTTTACTACGTGATTGCGGTAGCTGCCTTGCGGCTCGCCTGCGCTGAGAATCTCCCCGAATTTTTGTTTCAGCTCTTCCGTGCTCGAGACGATCAACGCCAGTCGTTCGGGCATCTCATCTCTTCCGACCTGCAGCGTGTAGGCGAAGTCAATCAGTTCGACCTCATGCGTCTCGAGGTACGCCTGCATTGACTGAATGTATGCTCGTAGCCGATCTTCATTTTTTGCGGACAGAACGATCACTTGCGGCTCGCCCGCTGCAGCCGACGTCGGACGTGCCGAAACGATGTACTCCTCCAGCACGGCGTGGGCATTGGCGCCGCCAAAACCAAAGGAGCTGACACCTGCTCTGCGAGGAATCGGCAACCCATCATCGCCCCTCACGGCCTCCCATGGCGTGAGCTTATCGACGACATAGAACGGCGTTCCCTCGAGAGTGATGTACGGATTCAGCTCTTCGAAGTGGACGTTCGCCGGAATCTGTTTGTGCTTCAGGGCCAGCAGGACCTTGAGCACGCCCGCGATGCCGGCGGCGGTCTCCAGGTGGCCGATATTGGTCTTTACCGTGCCCAAACCGCAGTGAGGCGTACCGGCGGGAACTTTATTGCGTCGCTTGTACAGATCAGAAAACGCCTTCCTCAGCCCCTGAATCTCGATTGGATCTCCGAGGCTCGTTCCAGTGCCGTGGCATTCGATGTACCCAACGGTTGCGGGATCGATTTGCGCTTTTTCGTAGGCCTCGATGAGGAGAGCAGCCTGCGCGGCCGAATTCGGCGCGATCATCGTCGTCACGCGCCCACCATGATTTTCCGACGTCGCCTTGATGACCGCGTAAATGTGATTCCCGTCCGTCACGGCCGCCGACAGAGGCTTGAGAAGCATTGCTCCGCAACCCTCTCCTCTCACATAACCATTCGCGCCCTTGTCGAACGTTTTGCATTTCCCGTCGCTGCTCAACATTCCGGCCATGCCGAACGAAATGTACCCGCCAGGGCTCAGAATGACCTGCACGCCGCCGACGATCGCCATATCACAGCTTCTGGCCTGGATCGATTCGATGGCTCTGTGCAGAGCGACCATTGAACTGGAACAGGCAGTGTCGATGGGTGCGCTGGGTCCGCGCAGATTGAGCAGGAATGAAACCCGATTGGCCAGGACGGAGTGAGCATTCCCCGAGGCCGTATAGCCGTCCAGGGTAACGGGGAGGGTCCTCATAATGTCGAGGTAATCATTCGAGCCGACGCCCACACACACGCCGGTTCTCGTGCCGGAGAGATCGGAGACCTTTTGCCCGGAATCCTCGATCGCCTTCCATACGGTTTCCAGGAAGATCCGCTGCTGCGGGTCCATCATCTGCGCTTCTCTCGGGGAGATTCCGAAGAACAGCGGGTCGAACTTATCGATCTCCTTCATGAAACCGCCCCACCTGGAGTTCGACTTGTTCACTTCCTTGAGAGGATCGCCATAGTAATCCTCCCAGTTCCAGCGATCCTCCGGGATGACGGTAACCAGATCCTTCGAGTTCTTTAAATTCCCCCACAACACGTCCAGATCTTCGGATTGCGGCATGACGCCGGCGATGCCGACGATTGCGATCGGCTCGTTTACAAAGCGCGTTTCAGGAGACATCTTTTGCACGACCGGCGCTGTATTCGCCGTCCGCTGCGGCGCTGACGGCCGGGCACCAGCCTGGATGAGGGTTGCGGACCTTCGGTAGAATCGATGAATCTCGCTTTCCCGCTCCGCGGACAGATACTTCGCGATCTCGCCTACCGACGGATAATCGAAGAAGAGAACCGGTGTGAGATCAAGTTCGAACTTCTTGTTGATTGCGTTCGCAAAATTCGTCAGGCCGATTGAATCGAATCCCAGATCCACCAATACCCTGTCCGGCGCAACATCGCGCGCCTGGAGGTTCAGGAACTCCATGACCATCTGCGACAGCTCGTTCTGGAGCCACCCGCGAAGGTCGTTATATGCGCCGGTGAAGGTAGAACCGTAGCTCGGCTGCTCGAGATTCGGCGTATTGGTCGGAAGTGAAAGGTGAAGTGACGTCACAGCTGCCGCCGGTCTCGGCGCGGTAGCAGGTACAGCGTCGATCCAGTAACGCTCGCTCGCAAATGGGTACGTCGGCAGCGGGATCCTCAGCGCATCTCCGGAAAACAGGGTTTGAAAGTCGAGCGAATATCCCTGGACATAAAGCTCGGCGATGGCCGACAGATTCTCCAGATAGACGGCGGCATTCGCCGCGTTCCTGCATTTCTGGATGCAGTAGTTTCCGAATTTCTTCAGCGAAACCTGCTCTCGAACTTTGCCTTCCTGAATCTCACTCGCATGAATCTGGCTCGCCGCTCCCGTTTCGACCCATTGCTGGAGAAGACGAATCAGCTCGCTTTGGTTGCGCGCAACACAGGAGAGGCGATGCGTGAAATGCATACGGCCGATGAGCAGACTGAAGCTCAAGGCGATCATCGACAGGCGGGGCGTACGCTCGAGATGCCCGAGGAGATTGTGCACCTGCTGCTTCAACTGTTCGGCGGTTCGGGCGGAGAGCACCACCATATAGGCCGGCGACTCGTCGGCTGCTCGCTCGATCGAAGGCGCCTCTTCAAGGATCAAATGCGCGTTGGTGCCGCTGAACCCGAAAGAACTGACGGCCGCTCGCCGTGTCTGATCGCGTTCGACTGCCCATTCCTGCAGCCGGGTATTGACATAGAACGGACCAGACTCGAAATCGATGCCGGGACTGCTTTTCTCGAAATGCAGGGATGGCGGGATCTGCCGGTGCTTCAGCGACAGCAAAAGTTTCAAGACACCCGCGACACCCGCGGCCGTGGACGTATGACCGATATTCGTTTTGACCGTCCCGAGCGCGCAGAATTGCTTCTTGTCCGTATATTCACGGAAGGCACGGCTGATTGCTCCGTATTCGATCGAATCCCCCAACAGAGTCCCCGTGCCGTGGGCTTCAACCACCTGAATCGTTCCCGGATCGATCTTGAAGCGGTCATATACCGAACGTTCCAACCGTTCCTGGGCGCGCCCATTTGGAGCAATCAAACCATTCGACCTGCCGTCCTGATTGATGCCGCTTCCTGCAATCACTCCATGGACGTAGTCGCCATCTGCCAGAGCGTCGCGCAAGCGCTTCAGTACCACCACCCCGACGCCTTCGCCGGGCACGAAACCATTGGCTCTCGCGTCAAAGCTGTAGCATTTCCCCTCCGGCGAAAGCATGCCGGCGCGATTGGCGACCTGGTAGAACCCGGGAGTTGGTTGTAAAAAGACTCCACCCGCCAGAGCCATCTCCATTTCTCGCGACCATAGACCCTGGCAGGCCAAATGTATGGCGACCAGAGAACTGGAGCAGGCAGTATCTACCGCTATCGCGGGCCCCTGGAGATTGAGGCAGTAGGCGATCCGCGCGGGAGTAACGGACTGGGAATTTCCCCAGAAGGCCTGCGGCGGCGTGTTTTCCGCGACAAGCCTGTCGTAGTTGGAGCTTCCACAACCGACGTAGACTCCGCATTGCTTCTCATGCACGCTCTTGCCGGCGTACCCTGCATCTTCCAACGCTCTCCAGGATTCCTCCAGGAACAAGCGCTGTTGCGGATCCATGTAAGTCGCTTCCATGGAAGAGATCCCGAAGAACGCCGGATCAAATTGATCGATGGAGTCGACAAAACTACCGTGGCTGCAATACCCGTTGCCGCCCGAGGGCTTGGACATCACACAATCGGTCGGACTCCAACGAGACACTTCTGTGACGAGATTCTTTCCTTGCGCGAGATGTTGCCAAAATGCGTCCAGGGACTCTGATTCCGCAAAACGTCCGCTCATCCCGATGATGGCTATAGGCTCGGCAGTGATATTTTTCGAGTCGCTTTCATCCTCGGCATCGAACCCGTTTCGCAGGCCTGCGAATCGCGTAGTTCCATTAAAACGAGGTCCGGTGCGTACCTCAACCTCGGCCCGCGGCTCATCTATTGCCTGGCTGGATTTTTGCGAAATACCCTTGACCCGAACGATCTGCGCCGCAATCTGTTCCGGCCAGTTCTTCACGATGTACTGCGCCAGTCGATCGGCTGTGCTGTATTCAAACAGGCTCGTTGTTTCCAGTTCAATCTGCAACGCCTCGCTGATCGTGCGGACGAGATTGACACCGATGATCGAATCGACGCCGTAGTCCGCAAATGACGCATCACCGCGGATCATGCTGGGATCCATTTTGAGCGCCTCGGACAACTTCTCGGTAATGATCTGTCGTGTATAGTCGACGCTCATCTGCTCGGTCAGTTCTGCTGTGGGCGACGCGCCATTGACCTTTC
>QHXD01000563.1 GCA_003223895.1 Acidobacteriota bacterium | reverse complement strand
CCGTTCAAGTTGGGACGATCCGATATGCGCTCTGGACGCTCCGGCTGCTGGGCCAGTTGCAGGGATTGTCCGGCGCCGACCGTCAGCAATAGCGCTGCCGCGGTCACGATCGCGCCGATTAATCGATTTCGCATCTATCAAACTCCCTTGACCTAACAGGATGCGGAAAATGTTTCAAGGAGGCAATCCGACCTGTAGCGGCGGTCTATGACGTCTATGACCGCCGGTATTTCGTTGATTCCAGGAAAAACCGGCGCTCATAGAGCGCCGCTACAGTTGCTCGATCCGAGTTGATGAAACGTTCCGGGGCGCCCATTCTCGGGTAGAGTATACGCGAACTGTGAGCCAGGTAAATCAGGCGGCCGTCCCTGAAATTGCCGCCCGGAGTTTCTAAGGAGGGGTATGAGGATCGCGCTGTGGATGCTGCTGGCCGCGTCGATGCTCGCAGCTCAGAACGCAAATGACACTCCCGAAGCACACGTCGCTATCGCGAAGACCGCGGCGGGCGAAGATTATCGGAATCTATTCAACTTTCTTTGCGCCGTGCCTGGTCCGCGGGGTGGCGGCGCAGGGGCCGCAGCGCAGCGTGGACAAGGCGGAGGGCAGAGGCAAGGGCCGCCGGACAGATCGACGTGGTATGCCGCACCCGTCAAGGTGTTCGACAACCTGTACTTCGTCGGACAGACCGAGTACTCCGTGTGGGCCGTCACGACTTCGGAAGGCATCATCGTGATCGACACGATCTATGACTATTCTGTCGAAGAAGAGGTTGCCGGTGGGCTGAAGAAGCTGGGTTTGGACCCGGCCAATATCAAATACGCCATCGTCAGTCATGCACACCCCGATCACCACGGCGGTGCGAAGTTCCTTCAGGATCGATACGGCGCGCGCGTCATCATGTCTGCAGCGGACTGGGATATGCTCGATCGGACCAACGGCACGAAGCCGAAGCGCGACATGGTGGCCACCGACGGCCAAAAATTCACGTTGGGCGATACCACGCTGACGCTCTACATCACGCCGGGTCACACGCCGGGCACCATCTCCGCTCTGATTCCGGTGAAGGACAACGGCAAGCCGCACCTCGCGGCGCTCTGGGGCGGGACGGGGCTCAACGCCGATCGCGAATCCCTTCAGAGTTACATCCGGTCGGCGCAGCGGTTCAGCGACATCGTGCGGCAGGCCGGAGCGGACATGATCGTTTCCAACCATACCGACTGGGACCGGTCCAAAGTCAACCTGCCCCTCCTGGCCAGGCCCGCGCCCGGCAGTCCGAACCCCTACGTGGTGGGCAATGAAAGTGTCCGGAGATATCTGAAGGTCGCCGAGGAATGCGCGACGGCCAGGCTGAGGCGCCTCAACTAGCGCGTTGCGTGAAACGCTATCCGACAATCACGATCATGGAAACCGCCGAGCAGCGCAAGAAACGTACGCAAAACATCATCAAAGACCTGGCGGAGAAGTAGTCGAAAACCGTTTGCACGCTGATCACGAAATGGCCAAACTGGACAAGCCGGGACCTAACCACCGGACCGCGAAATGCGAATCGTCACATACAACTTTCTCCGCGCAGGAAGCCTGAAGCGCTGCGGTCACTGGTCGCGAGTGATCCGCAATCTAAAACCCGATCTGGTGCTGGCGCAGGAATGTCGCCCGCCACAGAGTTCTCCCGGTGAGCGGCTCCGGCATGACCAGCGCGATGCATTCGCGTGGCAGTCCGCCGGAAGCAGATCTTGGGGAAGCGGACTATTTGCACGATCCGCGGCATTGGTCCCGATCGCGATTCCGGATTACGACGGCTGGGTGGTTGGTGGCGAGATCCGGAACACCTCGTGGTCGGAACGTCCTTTAATAGTGTTCAGCGTTCACGGCCCTGTCGGTGAACGCGGATACATCCGCACGATGCAACACATCCTCGACCGCATTGCCTTGCTTCGCGACCGTGCCGACCTTGTACTGGGCGGTGACTTCAACGTGGCAGTCGGATATCGTCAGCCGCGTGAGCGAATCAGAATTCTGCGTGGCGAACGCGACGTACTGGACCGCCTGGCCAACGAGTTCGATTTGGTGAGTTGTTGGCAGGCAGCGAATCCGGACCGCCCTTTGGCTCAAACGCTGCGATGGATGGGGAACCCCAGTGCGCCCTACCATTGCGATGGTATTTTTGTCCCGCGTTCGTGGCTGCCGCGACTAAAGTCCTGCCGCGTGGTTCGTGGCTCGCGTTGGAGTCAGTTGAGCGATCACAATCCGGTCGTTGCAGATTTTCGGGCCGCCAGGATCGGCAGGTAAAGCCAATTCACTCTTCGCGAAGCAGGGTCAGCGGATCAATCGACAGCGCGCGTTGCGCCGGAATCCAGGTAGCCAGAAGTCCCAGCAACAACATCGCCAGAACAACGCCAGCCAATACCAGCGGATCGCGGGGAGTTGCCTCATACACGATGAAAGCCAGCACCCGGCTCGCCAGAATTCCGAGGAACAATCCTGCGGCCGAACCTAAAGCAAGTAATTTGAGTGCCCGTCCCAACGCTGCCTGTAACACTTCCTTGCGCTGCGCCCCGAGCGCGATACGAATCCCCAATTCCCGCTTCCGCTTACTCACGGAATACGCCGCCATTCCAAAGATGCCAGTTATAGACAGCATCGCACCCATCACGCCCAGAATACCCAGCGATACCGTGGCCACCCGCGAAGGAAACAAAGGTAAGTCCAATTTTTGGTTCCACGTTTCGATGAGAAGAGGCAGCCCTGAATCCAGGTTCCGCATTGTGCTCTGCATGGCTGCCGCCAGTTGCTGCGGATCGCGATTCGAGCGCAGCACCAGCGATGTCTCACTGGATGGCGATTGCAGGATTGGGAGAAACATTGCCGGCAGTGGATCTTCAGTGAGGCTCTGATATTTTCCGTCTTCTACAATGCCGACTACCTGAATGCGTGTTCCTTCCCGCCTCTTGAAATATCTGCCCATGGCGTTTGTTGGGGAGCCAAAAATTCTGCCGGCGAACTCGCGATTCACCACCGCTACGCGCGGCGAGTTTTCGTCGTCATGCCATGAGAAAGCCCTGCCCGCGAACAACGCTGTGCCCGCCGCCTGGAAGTAGTCGGGAGAGATGCTGTACGTTGCGGATTCAGCCACGGCATTCCCCGGCCTCAGATCTGTCGTTTCGTCGGTAAAGATATTTGAGGCGTAGTAGCTCCCATTACCCAATGGCGTCCGATCCACCAATCCCGCTGACGTTACGCCGGGAATCGTCTCCATAGCATCTATCATGCGCTTTTGCATTGCGCGCACTGCATCGCCGCGGTACCCCGCCATATCCAGACCGGTCTCCATCAGAATCGTATTCCGTGGCTCAAAGCCGAAATTGCTGTGAAGCGATCGTACCAGTCCGCGCACGGCAACGAGCGAAGAAGTGACCAGGACGGCACATATGGCAATTTGCACGACGAGCAATGCGTCCCGGACAGTGATCCGCCGCCCAATCCTGCCGATCGAGCCCGATTTGACGATCTGATACGGATCGATGCGAAGTGCCTGCCTCACGGGGACCGCGCCAAAGAGGAATCCGCTCGCTAGAGTCAGCAGCAGAGCCACCCAATAAACATTGGCGTCTGGGGTCACAGGCACATTGATGGGAAATCTGGGAAATGGCTGCCACTCGCTCAGCGAACGCAACAGCACTATGCTGCCCCACAGCCCGACAGCGCCTCCGATCAGTGAGATCAGCACCGCTTCGGTAAATAGTTGCCGCAGGATGTGTATGCGGCTTGCTCCAACCGCGAGTCGCAGAGCAACTTCCCGGGAACGGTCAGCGGCGCGCGCCGCAAACAGGCTGCCCAGATTGGCGCATGCGGCTAGCAGAATTAATCCCGCCAGCAGCATCAAGCCAGCAACGAATGCCCTTACCGGACGGCCAAGGAAGTCGCCATAAAGACCTGGCCGGCCCAATTTAAAGGTCATTTGGCCATGGTCTTTGGGATAAGTCCTTTCCAGATAAGAACCGATGGAGTTCAGATCAGCAGCCGCCTGTGCCGGAGTGACTCCCGCTTTCAGGTGTCCGATGGTCATGAAAATCCAGCGTTTCCCGCGCTCGTTCAGGAGGTTCGACCCGTCTATCTGCTCCTGATTAACCATCGGCACAAAGAAATCGGGCGAGAAAAACAACATAGTCCCGTGGAACTCAGGCGGCGCGACACCGACGACGGTGAAAGGATGCTTGTTGACCTGGACTGTACGGCCCACCACGCCGCGGTCATCCTGAAAACGGGTGTGCCAATACGCGTAACCGAGCACGATATACGGAGCGCTGTTGGGACCGTGCTCATCGGAATCGTGAAAAAAACGGCCAACATACGGCCGAATGCCTAATGCGTTGAAGTAGTTCCCGCTCACTTCATAGAGCCAGACGCGGGCTGGATTTTCCCCCGCGTCCATCCCCGCCTGAGAGATGTTAAAAGCTGCCAGACCATCAAAGCTGCGGTTGCGATCGCGCAGATCGAGATAGTCGGGATATGACACCGCCGCGGAATTGTCGTCCCGGTGGAGGGAGTAAAGGCTCTCCGCATGAGGCACATTCAACGGGCGCAGTACCAGCGCGTTCAACACACCGAAAACCACGGCATTTGCGCCAATGCCCAATGCGAGCGTCACAACGGCCACAGCCGTAAAGCTGGGAGATTTGCGCAACATGCGAAGGCCGAATCGAACATCCTTCAGGAGCATTTCCATTGCGAATAGGCCCTTTGTTCGCGGCATTCTTCCGTTGCGCTCACGACGCTGCCGAACTGCAATCGTGCCTGTCGCTTTGCCGCCGCCGGGTCAACGTCGTGCTGCCGGTTCCTCCGCGCCTGCATTTCAATGTGGAAATCCAATTCTTCCTTCAGCTCTTCATCCATCCGACGACGGAAAAATAGCGCACGAAATCGCAGAACAATGTCTTGCCACATCTCACGCCATCCTTAATACCCTGGCAATGGCTTCACTCAGCTTGCCCCAGTTCTCAGTTAGCTTTCTTGTTGTCGAATGTCAACAACAATGAAAGAAGAGGCAAGCATAGCAAGTATAATTGCGGATCACAGGCCGGAAAGGCGGCCTACGGTCCGCGTAAAGGGTTGAACCCGCCTCCAGAATTCTTCTCCAGCCCGAGAAATGCGGACGCCGGGCAAGAATGGAAGGAAGGTGTCCAATGCCCAGTTCAAAACTTCCCGAACGCGCCTCTCTCGAGTATCTGAAAAAGTTGGCGAAGGATCGATTGCGCGAAATCCGGCAGACTGATCCTCGATCAAAGCTTGCCACGGCACAGCTAGCGGTAGCGCGAGAACACGGATTCTCCAGTTGGCGCGCGCTCAAGGCCGATCTCGAGCAGCGGCAAACAAGCAACGCGGCGCTGTTCCTGGACGCCAGCGCCAAAGGCGACATTGCGGTGTTGCAAGGATTGCTCGCCAACGATCCTGGCCTGGCTCGAACAAGTAACGACCACAAGTGGACGGGATTGCATGCTGCGGCTCAGCACGGACATTCGGAAGTCGTACGGCTGCTGCTCGAGCACGGGGCCGACCCGAACGCGCGCGAGTCGGGAGACCACACGTACGCGCTGCATTGGGCTGCAGCTCAGGGACACGTTGGGATCGCGCGCGCTCTGCTCGATGCCGGAGGCGACGTGCACGGCACCGGCGACGATCATGAACTCGACGTCATGGGCTGGGCGACCGTTTTTCGAACCCCAGGCGATAACTGGCGCGACATGGTATCGCTTCTGCTTCCGCGCGGCGCCCGGCACCACATCTTCTCCGCCATCGCCGTCGGTGACCTGGATCTCATTCGGAAGCTGGTGAAAGAGAATCCGAAAACGCTGGATCGCCGCATGTCTCGGTTCGAACAAGCGCAGACGCCGCTGCACTTCGCCCTGAGCCGAAACCGCTACGACATTCTGGATCTCCTGATCGAGCTGGGCGCGGGCCTGGAAGCCAGGGACAACAATGGTCAAAGTGTGCTCTCGGTTGCGATGCTACGCGGAGATCGAAAAGCAATCCGCCGTTTACACGCCGCCGGTGCGAAACAGCCACCGGGATGGGAAATCGCCCCGAAGAATCGGCGCAGGAAACCGACTGGCGGGCCGAGCTTTAAGGCAAGCATGGCGAAAATGGCGCATGCGATCAAAAAGAACGTTCCCATGCTCAGCGTCCCGGACGTCGGCCAGACTCTCGACTGG
>QHXD01000562.1 GCA_003223895.1 Acidobacteriota bacterium | reverse complement strand
AGAATCCTTTTCGCTTCGATATTTGTGATGGCCGCGCTCGGCCACTTCTCGAGCCAGGAGATCGCGTTTGCTGCAGCGCAGGGCGTACCGCTGGCATCGATCATAGTTCCGTTCTCAGGGCTGATGGCGTTGATTGGCGGACTCAGCATCGCGTTGGGTTACGAGGCGAGATGGGGCGCCGTATTGGTCATCCTGTTTCTCGCGCCCGTAACCGTTATGATGCACAACTTTTGGGCGGCGACTGAGCCTCTCGTGGCGCAAGACCAAATGGCGCATTTCATGAAGAATGTGTCGTTGATGGGGAGCGCATTGCTGATCTTTTATTTCGGTTCGGGGCCACTGAGCCTGGACGCGCGGAGCCGCACCTATTCCGCAGAGCACGATCAAGGCGCGGCGGCTTGAGCCGCTGAGAAAATTTTCGAAAGGAGATTGTGTTATGGGCAGACTTGCTGGAAAGGTTGCAGTTATCACCGGTGCGAATAGCGGCATCGGTCTGGAAACAGCCAAGCGTTTCGTCGAAGAGGGCGCTCACGTCGTCATTACCGGACGCCGCAAGGATGAACTGGACAAGGCGGCCGCGGAGATCGGTGAGAATGTTATCGCTGTCCAAGGGGACGTGTCTCATCTCGAAGATTTGGATCGCCTTTACGCCGAAGTCAAAGCGAAGTTCGGACACATCGATATTCTGTTTGCGAACGCCGGCCTCGGGCAGGTAGCGCCATTGGGAACAGTTACCGAGGAGCATTTCGATCGGGAGTTCGATATCAACGTCAAAGGATTGTTTTTCAGTGTGCAAAAGGCGCTGCCTCTTTTTAAAGATGGTGGTTCGATCATCCTGAACTCCTCGGTCGCCGGCCACAAAGGTATCGGGGGCTTCAGCGTGTATAGCGCGACCAAGGCGGCTGTGCGCTCCTTCGCCCGAACGTGGACGTCCGATCTCAAGGACCGGAAGATCCGTGTCAACGCGATCAGTCCCGGCCCGATTGAGACGCCGATCTTCGGTAAATTGGGCCTGACCCAAGAGCAGTTCACCGAGTTTGCAAACACGATCGTTTCTTCGGTGCCTCTGGGGCGAGTCGGCCAATCGGAAGAGGTTGCTGCCGCCGCCACATTCCTTGCTTCCGACGAGAGCTCTTATATTACGGGCATCGATCTTTCCGTCGATGGCGGCCAGGGGCAGGTCTAGGAGCCACTCGCAGTGACGATGGTTGGCGCGATTGCAACACACCTCTTCATCCTCGGCGGAAGCCCTGTGCCGGCCATTGTTCTCTTTGTGATGGTGGCAAGTGTCACATGGTACCGATGGCCCGCATCGATCACTGAGAAAAACGGAAGAGGAAACCAGCAAGGAAGGAGAGGCTCATGGCTATCGCTAACATCAATGAAACTCACGCGTCGGAACGGCGCGCAGGCATCTCTACACGGCCGCCAAGAATCATTGGCCGGACCCGGGGAAGGCGTCACGGCCCGATCACGCGGTTGATGAGTCCCGGCGACCTTGGTGAATTACTGAAACCGTTCGTCTTCTTGGATCTCTTCGATATGGATGATGCGGCCTCGTTTCCTGCAATCGGCTGCATCCCCACTCCGGGATCGAGACAGTGACGTACCTGTTCGAGGGAAGCGTCCGTTACGAAGATTCGACCGGAACGACTGGTGTCTTGCGCGAAGGCGGCGTTGAATGGTTCAAGGTAGCTCATGGAGCGTGGCACGGTGGTGGACCCGGCGACACCGGGCGTACCAGAGGGTTCCAGCTCTGGCTTGCGCTGCCGCCGGACGAAGAACTCGGAGCAGTGGAAAACATCTACCTGTCGCCTGATGCGGTAGCGCGCGACGGTCCGGCGCGTATTTTGGTTGGCCACCACGGTGAGGCAATGAGTTCATTAAAGGCCGCAGGCTCGCTGAACTACCTGGCCGTGCGCTTGCGAACTGGGGAGTCCTGGCGCTACGAGCCAGACATCAACCATACGGTTTGTTGGCTTGCGTTGAGCGCCGGCCAACTCCTTGTGCCTGACACCGTGGAAGCCGGTGAACTTGCGATCTTCGAGCCGTCGAACAATCCCATCAACATCTATGCGAAGGCCGATGCGGATTTTGTTCTCGGTTCGGCTGCCGCGCACACTCACGACCTCGTGCTCGGAAAATACTCAGTGCATACCAATGCTGCAACGCTGCGGGCGGGCGAACGGCGGATCGATGAAATCCAACAACGGTTGCAGAACGAGGGACGACTTTCAGTTGCGCCGACAACTTGGAAACGGGTCTAACCGACAGGGGCCAGAGTTATGGGCAGCACAGCAACAATGAAAAACTGTTCGCCGTGATCGTCGCAAGCGGGTGACAGGAAGCTGGAGTAGTGCGTGCTCTCCAGGAGGCCGGCCAATTCAGGGTGAGAGGTATAAGCCACAATAGTGGAGGAGTTCATGCTTAGAATCGCGATCATTATCGGAAGCACGCGACCGGGCCGCAAGGGCGAGGTTGTGGCCAAATGGGTTTACGAAATCGCACAAAAGCGTACCGACGCCGAGTTCGAACTCGTGGACATTAAAGACTTCGAGCTGCCGCTCCTTGACGAGTCGGTGTCGCCCATGATGGGGCAATACAATAAGCCTCACACCAAAGTATGGGCCGCTAAGATCGGCTCTTTTGACGGCTATGTCTTCGTCACGCCCGAGTATAATCATGGCATCTCCGGCGCGCTCAAGAACGCGATTGATTTTCTGTTCCGCGAGTGGAACGACAAGGCGGCTGGCTTCGTCAGCTACGGCGGCGCCGGTGGGGCGCGCGCGGTCGAGCAGCTACGCCTGGTGATGGCCGAGGTGCAAATCGCCACGGTGCGCAACCAAGTCTTGCTCTCCATGTTTAGCGACTTTGAAAACTTCAGCGTCTTCAAGCCAGCTTCCCGGCACGAGAAGTCTGTCAATGCAATGTTCGACCAGGTCATCGCTTGGGGCGGCGCGTTGAAGCCTCTGCGGGAGAAACCAGCATAAGGCGCTGAGAAACACTGCCTCGCTCCAGCACACCGCAGATGCGTGCGCCGCAGCTTCGGCAAACGCTGAAAAACGGGCCGATGGTAAGTCTCTAAGCTGCAGTCAAACAAGGAAATTGCAAATGGAGGACTCATTGCATCTACGCGAGTTCAGCTCGTGATTCAGACGATTTTAGGTTTTCGTTGACAGGCGGAGAAGAGGAAACGGTGGCTCGGAAAATGTTGTTTTATGAAATGGGGCCGAGGGTATCGAAACCGGGAAATTGCGGAGCGTCTCTTCATTTTCGAAGAGACGGGCAAGATTCATATCGAATACGTCATGGATAAACTTGGCGCAGCACATCGCACGCAAG
>QHXD01000561.1 GCA_003223895.1 Acidobacteriota bacterium | reverse complement strand
CGAGCACATACCGGTTGACGCGGAATGTGGACGACCGGGTTATCCCAGGCACCCTCAACGTCGGTCATACGCTTCCAACGACTGCGCAAGCCTTGATCTATACGACTCTTATCCAGGTGGACGTGACAACGTTGTTCTCGATGATCGCGGCATCGATTTTGGGATCATGGCTTGGCGCGGGCGTGGTCGCTCGATGGCCAAAACGGAACGTCCAGATCGGAATGGGTGTGGCGCTTTTCGTTGCTGCTACTATTTTTTTCATGCAGCAGCTCCAACTATTTCCGAGTGGAGGCACAGACATCGGCGTCAGCGGTATCCGGCTCGTCGTAGCGGTTGTGGTGAATTTCGCCCTGGGCGCTTTGATGACGCTGGGAATCGGTCTTTATGCGCCGTGCATGATTCTGGTCAGCCTGCTTGGGATGAATCCAACGGTCGCTTTCCCCATCATGATGGGCTCATGCGCTTTCCTGATGCCGGTCGGGAGCTTAAGATTCATCCGGGAAAAGAGCTACAGCCCGCGAGCCGCGCTGGGATTGGCTATCGGTGGAGTCCCTGCGGTTCTTCTTGCAGCATACATCGTGAAAACGTTGGATCTCTACTATGTTCGCTGGCTCGTCATCGTGGTGGTCATTTACACATCGATCTCGATGCTCTGGTCGGCCTACCGCAGTGTCTCAGCAGGATCGATCCTGGAGCCTCGCCGCGCCGGAATGTAGCTGGCGACGATCGCGATTCCCGAAATAAAGACAGCCACCAGCACGAAGGTTGTTGCGTCGCGGGGGCCGATTCCGAACAGCATCCCGCTCATGATGCTGGTCATGGCCAATGCCATGACCAGGCCAACGCCCGTTCCGATCAGTGCCGACTGGAATGCTTGCCCCACAACAGATTTCAGCACGTCGATCCGCTTTGCGCCCAGCGCCAGGCGAATGCCAATCTCATGCCTGCGCTGCGCGACCGAATACGACATGAGTCCATATACGCCTAGCGCAGAAAGAAGCGCTGCCAGTAGGCCGAATGCCGATAGAAGACCCATAACAACTCGTGGCCCTGCCAGATCCGAGCGCAATGCTTCCGCCATTGTCTGAATTTGATAGAGGGGTTGGTCCGGGTCGAGCGCGGTCACAGTACGGCGCACCGCACTCACAATGCTCAATGGGTCAGACTTGCTCTTTACGATCAGCGTCGCTGCCCGCCCTGGCGACTGATCGAAAGGCACATACAATTGAGGCAGAGGAGGCGCATCCGCGTCGTCATTACGGACGTCGCCGACGATGCCAACAATGGATATCCAACCCGAACCATCATTGAAACGGATTCGCCCTCCAACGGGATCTTTCCCTGGCCAGTAGCGTCGCGCCATCGTATTGCTGATCAGCGCCACCGCCGGAGCAGTCGCCGAGTCTCCTGCCGAAAAATCTCTGCCCCGCAGTAACGGAAGTTGCATGACCGAGAGGTACGTCGAACTCACGCTTCTGGAAGCGCACCAGGGCATCGATTCCGGTGGTGGTTGCGGTTGACCATCGATGACGAAACTTCGCCTCGGGCTTCGGTCAACAATGGGGACGCCGTCCGCCAGCGCAGCGCCATCGACGCCCGGAAGAGCGGCGGTCCGCTCGAGGATGGATCCGATAAAAGGTCTGATTTGGCCCTGCTCCGGATACTTGTTCCTCGGCAGTTCGAGTTGCATCGTAACGACATTGTCCGGATTCAAGCCCAGGGGAATGTTTTGCAGGTTCATGATGGAGCGGATTCCGAGAGTGGCCACGATCAACAGCAGCACCGCCATCGAAATCTCGGCGATCACCAGAGCCTTAAGGACCCGGTTGTGACGAACGCCTCCGGTGAATCGTATACCGGTATCCTGAAGAACCTCGTTGAGCGACGTTCTTGACATGTTCCACGCCGGCAGCAGCGCGAACAAAAACGTAGCGAATAGCGACACCAATACGGTGAAGAGAACGACATTCCCGTCAACGCGAGTCTCGCGAAGCACCGGAACATCCGCGCTCATCGCCGCCGCAACCAGGTCCATGATCCACCACACGCACAGCAAACCAAGCCCGCCGCCGGCCGTGCCGAGAACAAAGGATTCGGTCAACAATTGCCGGGTCACGCGCCAACGAGATGCTCCAAGCGCCGAGCGAACCGCGATTTCTTTTGAGCGGATTGTTCCTCTGGCCAGCATGAGGCTGGCCACATTGGCGCAGGCGATGACGAGGACCAGCGAAGTCACCAGCGTCAGTACGACTAATGCAACGTTGTCTTGCGGAGAAGTGTAGTATTGGCGGAAAGGAAGGATATTTACTCCCCAGCCTGCGTTGGTTGCAGGGTAATTGCGCGCCAATTCACGCGAAATCGCAGCAATTTCGGATTGCGCCTGCGGCAGGCTAACCCCCGGTTTCAGGCGGCCGCTCAGAGTCAGGTTTTGCGGACCAGGATTTGCACCGTCGCTGGAAACGGCAAGCGGGGTCCAGGCGTCTATTTCCCGCCAGAAGAGCCACAGTCTCTGCGGCATGACGCCGACAATGACGTAGCTCTCACTATCCAGCCGGAGCGTTCGACCCAGCACTGAACGATCGGATCCGAAAGAACGCTCCCACAAACCGTAACCCAGAATGACCACATGATTGTTGCCGGGAACTTCTTCGTCCGCGGTAAACGTTCGGCCAAATTCCGGCGTGATTTGCATGGTCCGGAAAAAACTCGCGGTGGCTCGCCGCCCGGGAACGCGAATCGGGTCACCCGCTCCGCTCAGGTTGTAGTTTTCCGCAGCATCGGCGGCCAGGTCCTCAAACAAATGACTTTCGCGTTTCAAGGCCGCGAAGTCCCTGGTGTTGGCAGGCGCCCGGGGAACGTTTTGTTCGGCATTGGTGCGTACCAGATAAACGACACGATCAGGATCCTGAAAAGGAAGGGGCTGCAGGAGAACGTTCAGGAACTGGAAGATCGTGGTGTTTGCTCCGATACCGAGCGCAAGCGTGAAGATGACCACCGCGGCGTAACCGCGATCGCGCAGAAATGTTCGGATACCATGCCGGAGATCGCTCAGGAATGTCGCCATGTTTGCATCCTCGAGATCACGAACTGCAAATTGCCTGCCAACAACATACAATTTTAGGCCCGTGTTTTCTGCAAGTTCCAGAAAGCGTGAACACTTTGCGTCTCGTTTTCGTAAAAACCCGTTGCGGAAACGAACACTGTAACTTTTGACCAAAGCCACAGTTTTTACCGAAACGGGGGTGTCCATGAAGACGTCTCGATTTGTGATGGGTGCAACTATGCTACT
Source organism: Acidobacteriota bacterium (assembly GCA_003223895.1). Taxonomy (GTDB): domain Bacteria; phylum Acidobacteriota; class Terriglobia; order 20CM-2-55-15; family 20CM-2-55-15; genus 20CM-2-55-15. Next base: position 253 of record QHXD01000561.1, on the reverse strand, counting down.
GCTTCTTATTGGTTGCGGTTGCGCGCGTGTTGCGAGAGCCCAGAATTACGCGGATGGTTCCTTCCAAAGGACCCTGAATGTTTCCGGTCCTGTCGAACTCGATGTCTCAACCGGCTCCGGCCGAATCGAGATCCACGCTGGAACCTCCAGCCGTGTGGAAGTGCACGGGAGAATCCGCGCCTATGACGGACTTTTCGGGACACGCGACGTGGGCCGGCTTATTCGAGACATCGAGTCGGATCCTCCGATTGAA
>QHXD01000560.1 GCA_003223895.1 Acidobacteriota bacterium | reverse complement strand
TCCCGGCACGTAGCGACTTGAAGCAACGCCGGCGGCCGCCGCTCTGCGGACTCAGCAAGTCCGGGAAGCTGACGGTTTCCCTGACATGCGAATCGTCAAGTCCGGGAAGCTGACGGTTTCCCTGACATGCGAATCAGCAAGTCCGGGAAGCTGATGGTTTCCCTGACATGCGAATCAGCAAGTCCGGGAAGCTGACGGTTTCCCTGACATGCGAATCAGCAAGTCCGGGAAGCTGACGGTTTCCCTGACATGCGAATCGGCAAGTCCGGGAAGCCGGCCACTTCCCCGACATGCGAATTAGCAAGTCCGGGAAGCAAGGTGTTTCCAGAAAAATCTGGATGCGAATCCAGAAAAATCTGGATTCTGCGGTAAATCCAGCACGCCGGCCCATGTTCGATTCTTCCCTAAGCCATTCATTTCTTTTGCCTCAGCGCAACTGCGCCTCCGTTGGCACAGCCCGTGCGCTCGGCGGCTACAACAAGAAGTCGCCGACCGAAAACCTGGCGGCTGTCGAACGCCCACGAGGTCATAACCCGCGTGCGGTTGTAACGGGTCTCAAAATCTACATGCGATGCGCGCGAAGGACTGTGCCACTTGGCCGTAAACTGGCACCATAAATGGTTTTTTATTGAGGAGTTGCGAAGGCCTTTGGGAAGATCACTCGCGAGTAACGCCGAAGTGTTGATCCATCGCGTCTCCGTCCAAGCTGCACAATTTTTCAGTGGGACTTTTCAATTCGCTAGTGCGACACGGAAGTCGGGTGTGAATACAACACCCTAGACCAGAATTCGGGAATAGGGTCGATCAAACTGGGTGTGATTGGTAAACACTGGGCGACTGGTTACCCATCCGGTTCCGGTTTCTGTGGATCGTGAACTGCCATACGGCTACGGCGGATTCAACTGCGGACGCCTGGTATGCCAATCGGTCGCATGCTCATATGCATGCGCCATCGCCAGAACTGATGGCTCCGCAAACGGAGCACCCACGATCTGCAGGCCAATCGGCAAGCTGGAGCTTGTGAAACCGCAAGGGACGGTAATTGCCGGCAGCCCAAAGATGTCAAATGGCCAGGTGTTACGAGTCCTGCTAGGATCGAGGTTGTTGCTCTGTTCGACTGGCTCTATTGCCGACGGCGGGCTCGCCATTGTAGGCGTGACCAGGAGATCGACGTTTGCAAATATGTTCTTGATCTGTCTGCGAAGCAGATCACATTGACGCCGGGCCTGCACGTAATCCTGTCCGGTCACGGCGGAGGCAAATTGGATAATCCTTTCGCGAGTCGCGGGCTGGTATTTCTGCGGCGAGTCAGTGATCCATTCGGAGTGATACGCGTGAGCTTCAGGGCCAAGGATCGTTCGGACGTTGCCTGGTTCTGGAAGCTGCACATCTCTCGTACTCTCTGTCAGCTTTTGGAGAACTTCGATGGCGGTGTCCACTGCTCGCCCGATTTCCGGATCGAGATTCTCAAAGAACGGAGTTCGCGGCACGCCCAACCGCAGTTTTGCAGCCTGCATTTTGAGCGAGCGACTATAGTCCGGCACGGGCACATTCGCGGAAGATGGGTCCAGCTGATCAAAACCGGCGATGACCCCCAGCAGCAGTGCTGCGTCCTCAACGGTCCTACAGAGCGGACCGATGTGGTCAAGCGTCCAAGAAAGAGGCACCACTCCGCGATTGCTTACACGGCCATACGTGGGTTTGAACCCAACAACCCCGCAGTAGGAAGCGGGAATTCGTACTGACCCCGCGGTATCCGTGCCTAATGAGCCAAAACAGAGATTGGCTGCGGTAGCGGCAGCGGAACCGCCCGACGACCCGCCCGGAACGCGCTCGAGCGCCCACGGATTACGGACAGGCCCGAAATAGCTGACCGAGGAGCTTCCACCATAGGCAAATTCGTGAAGATTCGTTTTGCCAAGGAGAATAGCCCCAGCGCCCTTTAGCCTCCGCGCGACTTCAGCGTCCTCAGTTGGGACGCGGTCTTTGAACAACTCGCTCGCCGCGGTGGTCCGAATGCCAGCCGTGTCCATGTTGTCCTTCAAGGCGATCGGAATGCCGTGAAGAGGGCCGCGCCAATTTCCACGCCGCTGCTCCGCGTCCATCTGACGTGCCGCCGTCAGAGCTTGTTCCCGCGTTACTGTGATGAAGGCATTCAGGGTGGGATTGTACGTCTCGATTCGTTTAAGGCACGCTTCCGTCAGTTCGACCGAGGAGACGGCCTTGCTCCTAAAAAGGTCGGACGCTTTCTTCAACGTGAGGTCCGCCAAATCTTGCGACGCTGCAAAGCTTGGCGGCAAAAGTAGGCCAGCCGCCCCAGCCACACCGGTCGCAAGGAAGCTCCTTCGGGTCCAAGAGTCGGTCATCCTGAATCTCCAACGAGTCGTCTGGTTCAGCCGAGTATACATCGACGCGCCAGGAAGAGGCGTTCGCACCGATTAGTCGCGGAAAACGCCGCAGTGTAGAGCCACCTGCTGCCGCAACATTCAGAGAACGCTGGGCGACAAGGGAGGAGTAATATCAGAGCCGAACCTCTCGAAATGCTTGGTCGTTGTTCTCCGTGGTTCTTAATGGAATAAACGGAATTTTCAAAAGAGTCCCTTAACGAAGTCTGAAATGTTCTTCAACGCCGACGTGAAATTCCCTATGACGATGATTATCAGGACAATCACTATCAAAGCCGCCAGCCATCTCTTGGCACGAAAACCTGCAATGATGCCCTGCACGTGATCCGTCGTCGCCGAGGTTCCAGTTACATTGCCACCAAGCCGTCGAAGGTTGTTTTCCAGTTCCTGGATTTTCGCGTCCATCTCGTCCCGCTGGATTGACCCTTCCATGCTTTTCCGGCGCCAGTTGTAATAGTGAGCAAGCTGTTTTTCCGTTTCCCGAATCGTGTCCGGTACGTGATCTTCTGGACGATAGTTTTCACCCGGCGGGTTTCTCGTCATTGAAAGCCTCGTAACTTTCCCATTCTCAACCTTGAGCGGTATCTCAAATTGTGAGAGCTGCTGATTCAATTCTTTCGTTACTTCGGCACCACCACCTTCAATATTGGCTCGCGGAATACAACCGACAATCGTTTCGAACTCGTCATCGGAACATGTTTGGATAAACTTCTCTATCTGTTCCTTGGCATTGCGACCATTCGGAAACCTGAACACGCCAGCTTCAAGCTGCACATAATGCAACAAATGAGACCAATGTCGAAGCGGAACAACCTGGTATCCCCCGGGTGATATCCCCACTCTATTGTCGGGCCAGATGTACGCGAGCATCTGGTAGACCTGCCCTCGCATTTTCTTCGGATAATTCGAACTCATTCGAGAACCATACTGTCCGCGGATTCCACAATCAAAACGGGATCACGTTTCTGAGCCCATTCACGGATCAATTTCTGATGCGCTTCCGACATCTTCTTTCCGAGAATGATCTTGGTCAATAACCTCGGAGGAAATGCAATCGCTCCGCTCGGGCTTCGCTTCGCAACTATCCTGAGTTCTTCTTCACGGCGCCAATCCATTGTCTTGTAAAAGAAAAAAGCACCTATCAACTCCGAGGGGCCGGTAATGTCCGCCTCGTAAGTGTCGTGGTATCGGACTTCCTTGACCTGATTCTTGAACAGATCATCATTTCGAAACTCCAGACAATAACCCGAATG
>QHXD01000559.1 GCA_003223895.1 Acidobacteriota bacterium | reverse complement strand
GCACCCGCAAGGTAACTTGTGAGCGACCACCCCGGCCGTGCCATTTCGGAACGGGTTCTTTTCTTAATAGCACGGCCACCCCTCCTTCATAAGGAGGGGAATGCGGTCTGACCTGTAATTCATTCACGGCTTCTATGAGCGCCGAATCTCGCTTGACGGGGTGCGCCTCCTATGGTGTTATAGAAACGCCCTCGCATAACCCCACCCTTCAATTGAATATGTCTCAATTACCTGCGTTGGTTTTGCGTGAAAAAGCACGCACGTTGGACGACGACTGTCCGCCAATCGTGCGAATTCAGAAAATGATCTTCGAAGAAGCGGCGGCGATGGATGCCAGCGATATCCATATCGAGCCGGGCCAGTCGGCCACCCGAGTCCGCTGCCGGCTGAATGGTCTCCTCAAGGAAACGCTCGAAGTTCCACGATGGATGCACGAAAACCTGGTCGTGCGAATCAAAGTTCTGGCGAGGCTCGATATCAGCGAGCGCCGCGTCCCTCAGGATGGCCACATTGCGGCCGAGGGTCCCAGCGGGCTCGACATCCGCGTGTCCGTCCTTCCAACACGGTGGGGCGAGAAGGTTGTCATCCGAATGTTGCGCCGTGGACGCTCGCTGATGACGCTCTCGCAGCTTGGCTTTCGGCCTGAGGTTGAAGAACGTCTCCACGCGATGGTCCGAAGACCGCAGGGAATCCTGCTTTCCGTCGGTCCGACGGGCAGCGGGAAAACCACTACGCTCTACTCGTTTATAAACGAGATCCGGCAGGACCCGCTCAATATCGTGACTATCGAAGACCCGATCGAATACGAAGTCGAAGGCATCAGTCAGGTCCAGGTGAATGAGAAAGCAGGACTGACTTTCTCGAAAGCGTTGAGATCCATCCTGCGGCAGGATCCGGACGTGATTCTGGTCGGCGAAATTCGCGATGCCGACACGGCGAAGACCGCATTTCATGCCGCGTTGACCGGCCACCTCGTCATGTCCACGCTTCACGCGACGGATACCGTCTCCGCATTTCTTCGACTGTCCGAGCTTGGTGTGGAGCGCAGCCTCATGGCATCTGCCTTGATCGGGATCATGGGGCAACGGCTGGTGCGACTCAATTGCCATACATGCGTGGAGCCGGATTTCCCCCGGCCCATCTATCTTGAGCGTCTCCGCATCAAGGAATGTCAGCAGTCCCGGCTCCGGCAAAGCAGCGGCTGCTCGCACTGCAGATTCAGCGGGAGCCGGGGCCGCGCCGGCGTATTCGAGCTGCTGGAGGTTCAAGGTCCCTTGCGCGACAGGATTCTCATGGGAACGGAATTCGAGATCCGGCAGGCTGCGCGGGATGCCGGTCTTGTGCCGATGACCCGCCAGGCGGTGGATCTGGCGCTTGCCGGTGAAGTTTCGGTGCGCGAAGCCTATCGCAGCTGCTACTTCGGAGGTGAATGATGGCACGCGATTATTACGAATTGCTGGAAATCCAACCCGAAGCGAGCGCTGACGAGGTCCACAATGCATACCGGTCGCTCGCCATGCGATACCACCCGGACCGCAATGCGGCCCCGGAAGCGGCTTCCATGATGGCAGCCATCAACGAGGCTTACTCCATCCTCGGCGAGCCGGCACGGCGGCGACGCTACGATCAGGGGCGAAAGAGAGGAGAGTCTTTCGAGATTGCGGGACCTATCCTTCGCGCGGCTGTTGAGACGCTCCTCAGGCAAAACTGGATTAACTCGAAAAACGACGGCACAAACATGATCTTCGAGCAGGGTACTCGGGCGGTCCGGGTGAGCCTCGTTCCGCGCCTGGATAATCAGTCTCTCCAAAGGATCGGAAGGCAGTTTGCCGGCTTTTCCGTTGTTCTGGCTGTGGAGATCGAGACGCCGATCAACCTTTCGCTCCACACCGCCGTCATCGACCTTATACACTCCCGTCATCACGGCGCTGCGTTTCCGGATGAGGCATACCGGGCCTTGTTTGCGCCTTTTGTCGTCGCGTCGCCTGGCGGTCCGTAAAACCCCTGGTTTTTTCTGCTTCCCCCTCACTTTTCTGTACTTTGCCCTAAAGTACATGAATTTTCCGCCGATAGGTAAGGACGAGCCCGAATTGTTATGGGGCTGGGAGGGATTACGAAAATGAGGCGATTAATAGCGATATCAATGACATGGGTCATTGCTATCAGTCTGTGCTCGGTGCCCGTGGCCGAAGCACAGACCAACATACTAGGTACCTTGTTCGGTACCGCCACTTCGGCGACTTCGGCCACTAACGCCAAGCTCGACAAGTGGTTACAGGAGAGGCTGAAGACCGGCAAACCAAACGAATGGGTGGATGTGATCGTCCAATCCAAGGTTCCCGCAGCCGTGGAAGCTCAGTTCGTCGCGATGAGTGCGAAATTGAACAAGAAATATAGGAATTTCTCGTTCCTCGCCATCCGGTTGCCTCTGGGCTTTATCAAGGTGCTGGCTGCGCAACCCTGGATCACGATGATTTCGCATGACCATCCAGTGAAGATTACTTCCGCTGTGGATGGCATGGAAGCCGCCAATAGTTCTTCTGGCGCACTGGACGCCCTTCAGCGGTTCGGTGCGACGGGCAGCGGCGTGGGTGTCGCTGTGATTGACAGCGGCATCGCGGCTCATGCTGATCTGAACAATGTCGTCTATAACGTCGACTTCACCACAGACGGGCCCGCCGTTCGTACCGACCCATTTGGACACGGCACTCACGTGGCAGGCATTCTGGCTGGTTCCGGCCAGGGCTCCAACGGCTTGTACGCCGGCGTGGCTCCGGGCGCGCGCCTGGTCAACCTGCGCGTGCTGGACGCCAACGGCGGTGGATATACCCGTGATGTTATCTCTGCCATCGATTGGGCGATTGCAAACAGGAATATGCCTGGGAACGATGGTCAAAGCATGAACATCCGTGTTTTGAACCTGTCGCTGGGCCATCTGCCGCAGGAAGGTGCTGAGACCGATCCTCTGGCGGTTGCCTGCCGTCGTGCCGTTCAGGCGGGTCTCGTTGTCGTGGCTGCGGCCGGAAATAATGGCCGCGATGCCACTAACACAACAACTCTCTACGGGGCGATTAACAGCCCGGGAATTGAACCTTCGGTCATTACGGTCGGCGCCGTCAGCACGTTTGGAACGCCGTCGCGCTCCGACGACCGCGTTGCTCCCTATAGTTCACGCGGCCCGAGCATCGATGGCAACGTCAAGCCGGACATCGCTGCTCCCGGCTCCCGTATTGTTTCGGCGATGAGCCCAGGCAATACGCTGGTGACAGGCCACCCGACGCTGCAGGTCGACAACAACTACATGAGAATGAGCGGCACAAGTATGGCGACACCCGTCGTTGCCGGCGCTGTAGCCATGCTGCTCTCGAAGGCTCCCGCGCTGACGCCGAATGCGGTGAAGGCAATTCTGATGTACACGGCAGAGGATCGCGGCAGTCCGCTGGACTACGGCGTCGGTGAGGTCAACATTCCCGGCGCAATGGATCTGGCGACGAACATCAATCCAGCTGTGCCTCTTGGCCAGACCTGGGTAAACGTCGCGAACCTTCCATACTCCGACACTATTAACGGGTTCCCCGCTGTGTGGAGCCAGAACATCGGTTGGGCCGATTCGGTCTATGCCACGAACATCGTTCGCTACAAT
>QHXD01000547.1 GCA_003223895.1 Acidobacteriota bacterium | reverse complement strand
CAGCGAAGCGGGACGACCGCCCCGATGTACTGGACGCGGAAAGCCCCGCTGACCAGCGCAGGATCGAGACCCTGCGTTGTGTTCGCCGACATCTCGATCAGGAACTGGCGGAAGTTCAGAACGCTTAGCGTATCGGTGGAATCCACGACCGCCAGCGTCAGTATCCGGCGCAGGTTGCCGTCGTACTCCATCGCATAATCCTGCAAACCGGCGCCCGCGGCATACGTTTCTCCGCCAGGGTCCGTGTCCGCGGTAAACCTGGACGACAGGTCGTTGAATGCGCCGCCATCGAGATTGCCGCAGATGTTCAGCGATGGGTCCACGTTGAATCGCACGTTCAGGCCGCAGAGAATGTCGCGGCCAACCGTAGCGCCCGGGCTCGTGTTGCCCTGAAGATCGGGATATCCAGTCTCCGTGTTCTCTGCGGAGATCGTGCCAGGAGGAGTTAATCCGGGACTGCGGGAGATGCCGCCCGCGCCCAACTGGAACAACGAGCCATCCAGATCGAGGTCCTGAAGGCCGCTGGGAACATGATTCAAGATGACGTACTGCACCGAGGCTTCGGTGCCGTCCAGCGGCGCCGGGTTCACCGGCGCATTCGGCGTCTGCTGGGACGGCGTGAGGTACAGAGTGTAGAAACTCCCAGGTACGAAACCGTAGTTCACGGCGTCCGTGCCTCCACCCTGATCTACCACCGCCAGGCCGTCAATTCCACAGGCGGTGCACACCGGCGCGCTCACGCCCGCTACAGCCGCGGCCGTTACCGTCGGCAGTGAACCGAAGACGCGGGTCAGCAACGGCACAAACAGCACGGGCGCCTGCGCTGTGATCTGAACCCTTGCGTATTTCGGATACATTCCGGTGCTCCAGTCGACGCCACTGCGCTGGCCGCCGTTGGAATTTGCGAGAGCGTCCAGCAGCGAGGAAAAGTAATTCACATCAGTTGTCGTCGCCAGGCCGGCGCCGCCGTTGACGCCGATCTGGCTCTGCCGGAGATTGAAGCGGTTATCGCTGCTGGTGTTGGAGTCAAACGCCGCCGTCATCTGGTCGGCCTGGAGTGGCGCGTTTGCAGTTCCAATCAACCGCGTCGCCGAGGCCAGGGCGGCGGCATCAGCGGCCGTCTGCAATTCCCCCTGGATCAGGTACAGCCGGCCGAAATCCACCGCCATCACCAGAAGCCCAAGAGACATCAGAGTGAACAGCAAGAAATAAACCGTCGTCGCGCCGGCTTGTGTCTTTGTGTAACAGGAGGGTAAAGACCATGAGCGAGCGTGTTCCCCTCCTGGAACAGGAGGAGTGGCTGCGCGATTAAGAAAATTTCGCGAAGCCACGTTTGAAAGCGCAGACGGGGTGGTCAATAGCGCGGAATGTTGTACGAAAGGAACTGCGAAACATTTCATCGCGACTGACCACCCCGGCCGCGCCTTCGAAGGTGGCTTCGCGGCATTTTTTTGCTGGCGCGTCCACCCCTCCTGTTCCAGGGCATCAACATACTTGCCGAATCCAGGGAGGGCGGATCTGCAATCAGCAGTTTGGAATCGCCGATTTGGAGTATATACAGCCGGATTTTCTACAGCCTTAGCGATCATTGCTTTTGAAAATTGCTTTAGAAAATTTTCTATACATATTCCAAATTGGCGATTCCAAACTGCTGATTGCAGATCCGCCCTGGATTCGGCAAGTATTTTGATGCCCCGTTCCAGGAAGGGAACACCCCGTTTGTCGCGTTGTGTCTATGTGGTTCCACATAACCCGACCTCAGGGAGTTCCTCCGGGAGGAGACTCATGTCCGCGCGGCCCGACGAATGTCGGTGACGGTGTCGCTGGTGTTGGCTCTCCCAGGAAGCCTTCGGGGAATTGGAGTGTCGGCGGCGTTTCTCCAGCCGCGAACGGCTTCACGAAGGATGGGGTAATCAGCACCAGCAACTCGGAGTTCGTCTTCTGGGTTTCACGGCTGCGGAACAGGTGTCCCAGAATTGGCAGGTCGCCGATTCCCGGGATTTTGCTCACCACCTGGATGGCCCGGTTATCAATCAGGCCCGCAATGGCGAAGCTTTCGCCCTCGTGCAACTCCACCTCAGTTTCCGCCTGCCGCGTGCTGATGGCCGGGATCAGAAAGCCCTGGATGGTGAGCGCATTTGCAAAATCCAGCGAACTGACTTCGGGCCGCACCTTCAAATGGATCAGCCCGTTCGATTCCACGGTCGGCGTAAAGTAGAGGCGCACGCCGAAAGGCCGAAACTGAATAGTAACGACCGGGGCGGCTTGCGCGCCAGTGCCGGTACTGCTGATTACCGGAAACGGAAATTCTCCGCCCGCCAGGAAACTCGCTTCGCGGCCGCTGACCGTGATCAGATTCGGCTCCGCCAGAATCTCCAGCAGGTTGTTGCGTTGCAACAGGCGCACGGTCGCGCCAATGTTCAGATCCGGCCGGAACGCGAACAGGTTTAACAGATCCGTGATACTGACGCTCTGGTTGCCCAGCACCGGCTGACCGTCGGGTCCCTGCGAGAACTGTAACTGGCCGGGACGCGGAAACTGGAATTGCTGCGTTGTACTCACTCCCAGCAGTTTGTTGTTGACGCTGAACAGATTCGCGCCCAACTGGCTCAGAGTGGTGCGATCCATCGTGGCGAACTTCACCTGGAGCATGACCTGGCGGTTATCCGGAGGGGGCGACTGGAGCAGGTTCACCACCGATTTCGCGTGGACTGCGGCAATCGCTGCAGCCTGCTTCGCGATTTCCGCTTCGGTCACGACGCCCGTAAGCAGGATCGCATCCCTGCTGCTGGACACGTCGATCTTCTCGTTGGGAAAGGTCGCACTCAACTGCTTCTGAATTTCGGTTACATCCGGCTCCACGCTGATTTCAAACGGCGAGACGTTCTCACCGTGCCAGATCATGATCGTTGTGTGTCCCGGCGTCTTTCCGTTAAGGACCACCTCGTGTGGCGAAACCACGACGGCATCGGCGACGGCAGGATCGGAAACCGACACTCGCGAAGCTTCCTCCAGGAACTGCAACAATTGACCCCGGCCGACCGTGAGCGTCACTGAGCGCGGCGTCTGAGGAGTGGCGGGCCCGACCTGCACGCGCGCAACGGCAGCGCCGGCCGACCCTAATCCAAGGCCCAGGACCACGCATAGCAGAGCCGTTGCTGTTCTCCTCATTTCAAGGTTTCCTCCGTCACCTTTTCCCCGCGGAATATCCGCACCACGCGGCCTTCGGTTTCGGGCTTGCCTGTCTTGGTTGTCACCACTGGCGCCGGAGGGGAAACTGCGGGCCGGACGGGCACGAAACTGCTGGAGGCGGGTTTGCGTGGCTCGTCAATTCCGAGATCGATGGATTTCACAGGATCCGACGATGCAGTGATCTCGTCATCAAGGGAGTTGCGCAGCGCAAGCTGGATTCGTCCGCGCTGCCCCGCGAGCACAAGTTTCTCCGCCTGCTCCTGTGTCACGAGCAGCGTGGCCACGGTCGGCCTGGAAGTATCGCGCGGGTCCACTTTGGCTCCGGGATCGAGCTGTCTGCCGTACGCAATCACCTTCACGTTCTGCAATA
>QHXD01000546.1:3528-7190 GCA_003223895.1 Acidobacteriota bacterium | reverse complement strand
GTATTTTGCCGTACCCCACACCTGCACCTGGGCAACACCCCTGACGGTCGATACACTTTGCGCGATTAAGGTTTGAGCATATTCGTCCACCGTGGAGAGCGGAAGCGTGGCCGAGGACAGTGCGAGTTGCAGGACAGGCTGCTCGGCTGGATTGACCTTCCTGATGGATGGGGGCGCCGGCATGTTCTGCGGTAAAAGCCGGCTCGCCTGCGTGATCGCATTTTGCACGTCCTGCGCCGCGCCATCAATATTGCGTTTCAAATCGAACTGCAGCGTGATGCGCGTGTTGCCGAGTGTATTTTGCGACACCATCGAATCCAGGCCCGCGATCGTGGAGAACTGCTTCTCGAGCGGCAGGGCGACCGCGGCTCCCATCGTATCCGGGTTTGCGCCCGGCAGATTTGCCTGCACCTGGATGGTGGGATAGTCGACGTTCGGCAAGTCGCTCACCGGTAACGCTTGATAGGCCACGATGCCAAACATCAAAATACCAACCATCACTAATGTGGTTGCGACCGGCCGCCGAATGAACAGTTCGGGAATGCTCATACAATCATCCTTTTTTTACAGGCCTACGGGTGGCTCACATCGCCTGAATTGTTTGTGATTTGCACCTTGGCTTTAGGCACCAACCGCGTCTGGCCGTCGATAACGACGAGTTCATCGCGTTCGAGCCCGCTATCGATGACCGCCTCACCGCCGTAAGCATGGCTTGACACAACGGGCCGCATCTCAACGGTGTTATCGGGTTTCACGACATACACGAATGTGCCGTTTTGGCCTTCCGTCACAGCCTGCGTAGGGACCACCTTCGCGTTAGGTTGTTCCGAGAGCCTCAGCAGCACGCTGACAAACATGCCGGGCAGGAAGTGATTCTCCGAGTTCTCGAACGTTGCTTTTAAGTGGAGAGTCCCGGTGGTGGCATCGACCGCGTTATCGACGAAAATCACAGTACCTTGCTTTGGTTTGCCGGAATCCTGCGGCACCGCGGCCGTGACATGGAGCACACCCTCGCTCATGTTCTTCTTGATATCCGGCCAATATTGCTGCGGGACGGTAAAATTGACGTAAATCGGACTGGTTTGATTGATGACGACGATAGGCACATCGACAGGCTTGAGAAGATTCCCGGGTTTTACCATCACAGCGCCGGTACGGCCGTCAATTGGAGAGTAGATCGTGCAATAGCTCAACTGCAGCTTTGCGCCTCCGAGCGCGTGCTGGTCGACCACAAGAACGGCGCGCACATTCTCGATCGCGGCCCGGTCGGCGCGCACAGATTCCTCCAACGCATTGGCTTGTGACCGCGCCTGCTCCGAACTGTCCGCTGCGACCAGGCCGCGCTTCAGAAGCGTCACGTACCTCTCTGACTCCGATCGGGCATACTCCAGTTGAGCAGTATCCCGGGCGAGGTTGGCCTCCACCTGTTTCAGTTGGGCTTCATCCTTTTCGATGTTCGCTTGCATCGTCCCGACCTGACCCGTGGGGATCCGCGAATCAATCGTGAACAGCAATTGACCCTTGCGGACGAAATCACCTTCCTTGAAATGAACCTGAAGGAGTTCACCGGAAATTTGAGCCTTTATCGCTACCGTTGAAATCGGCTCAACATTGCCTACGGAGGTGACTTCGACCGGCATCATTTTTTGAGACACCTTTGCAACGACCACTGGGACGCCCGGAGGCGGCGGAGGCGCGGCAGTTTGGGCTGTGCAACCGAGGAGAAGCCCTAGCGTTATGAATACAGAGGACGAAAAAATGCACCGCGCGGAGTCGACACGGTTATTCCCCTGATGATTCCTGCGACTGTCGAGAAGCGATTGTATGTCTGGCATTGTATTAAACCGATCGTCGTTAGATTTCGAGAAAGAGCGGTACTGAGCATCCCAAGTGTCCGAATCAGAACTGCTATTTCTGTTCGGCTAGATTCTACAATAAGTCGGTGAAAGTTCGACTACATCGAATGGGGGTGTATACTTCGCTCATGGTTAGCCGACAGAAGCGGTCGATTTGGCGGCGTTTCCTTTCGGGGGCAACAGTTGGGGTGGCGATCACGGCGGCTCTCGTTGTTCCGGGGGCCCAGGGACAGGAGCCACAGGCACCCACGGCCTCCGACATTGCCGAAGGCCTGAGGCTCTATCAGCAGAAAGGCAACTGCCAGGCGTGTCATGGCTGGTCGGGTGACGGCCACAAGACCGACAGCCAGATGCCCGACGGCGCCAACTTGCGTGACACCAAGCTCAACCGCAGCGGCCTGGTCACGACGATCAAGTGCGGGCGGCTCAACTCCCAAATGCCGGCGTTTGACAAGTTTGCCTACAGCGATGGGCGCTGCTACGGCAAGAAGCAGGCCGACCTGAAATCGTACCCGACACGCATGCCCGACCCTCCGGCCACGCTGCAGCAGCGCGAGATCGACCTGATTGTCGACTTCCTGCTCGCTAAGGTCGTCGGGAAGGGCCCGATGGATCACGCCAGGTGCGTCGAATTCTGGGGTTCCGACACCGCCGCCTGCAAAGAATTCCTGAAATAAGAGAATTAGCCGCCAATGACGCGAATTACGCGAACGGCGCGTAATTCGCGTCATTGGCGGCTAATTCTTTGCGCCTGTTAGTTCAGCGCAAAGACGAACAAGTAGCTGGAATCCTGAAAATTGTCGAATTTTACAGGATGCAGATGGCGGCCGCTGGCCTGCACCGCGACATACTGCTTTGTTCCGATCGCGTACGTGACCGGCGCGCCTTTCAGCGCAGTGCCCACGTTGAAGCGCCAGAGTTCTTCGAGCGTCTCGTCGTTATAAGCAACCACCCAACCGTCCTGCAGCGCGGTGAACAACACGCCGCCCGCCGTGTCTGTGGCGCCCGATCGAATTTCGATGTCCGTTACGGCCTTGGCGATGACCTTGTGGTTGATCGTGTCGAAGGCCGTCACCGAACCGTAATAGAGGTCGCTATTGTACGTACGTTTCTCGCTGTTCTTTGGGTCGAGGCCGCCGTTCGCCGACAGGAACGCATACGCAGCGCCGTTTTGCGAGAAGCAGCCTTCGATGCCCACACCGTAAGCGATGTGCTTGACCGGGTTATATGCGGAGGGTTGGTGTGCGATGCCGCCGTGCCAGGTCGGGCATGTCCGCTTCTCGGGGTCACCACGCAGCGCGCGCGCGACCGGATTGTAGACTTGCACGTCCAGCTTCGAATTGTATTCAACCGGCTTGCCGCTCTCGGGATCGAGGCCCTTGGTCCAGTTCAGATCGTTGACGTACTGAGCACCCTTGATGAACTTTCCGGTCGTACGATCCAGAGAGTAAAAGAATCCATTGCGGCCGAAATGGCTGACGACCTTGCGGTTCTGGCCGCCGATGATTGTGTCGTAGAGCATGTGGACGCCGACCTCATCGTAGTCCCACGAATCGTTCGGCGTGTATTGGAAATGCCACGCAAGTTTGCCGGTGTCGATATTGAGCGCCACGACCGAGTCGGTATAGAGGTTGTCACCCGGACGCGATTGAGGATCGTATTGCGGGACCGGGTTACCCGTGCCCCAGAGGGTGAGCCTGGTCGCAGGATCGTAGGATCCTGTTTGCCAGATACCGCCGCCACCGGTTTTCCATGAGTTATTTTTATCCTTCCAGGTCTCGCTCCCGGGATCGCCGGGCTTCGGTA